>JAEZHF010000059.1 GCA_023416745.1 Bacillota bacterium | reverse complement strand
AGGGCTATTTCCGCGGCGGCGGCTACTCCAGCCACTTTAAGACGCGCGGCGGCATGCCGGTGACGATGAGCCGTATCAACCTGGTCAAAGGGCTGGGACCGGTGCTGCAGATCGCGGAAGGCTGGACAGTGGAGCTGCCCAAGGACGTAAACGATATACTGGAAGAAAGAACGAACCCCACCTGGCCCACCACCTGGTTTGCGCCGCGTCTTTCCGGCAAGGGCGCCTTCACAGACGTGTACAGCGTGATGGCGAACTGGGGTGCGAACCACGGCGCGATCAACTACGGCCACATCGGAGCTGACCTGATCACGCTGGCGTCCATGCTGCGCATGCCGGTGAACATGCACAACGTGGAGGAAGGCAAGTTGTTCCGTCCGTCGGCATGGAGCGCTTTCGGCACCGAAAACCATGAGAGTGCAGACTACCTGGCCTGCCAGAACTTCGGGCCGGTATACGGTATGAAGTAAGGAACGAAGTATATTCAAATAATGGTTCCGTCCATAATCGTGCCGGAGCCTGAGAAGATTACAGAAGCGGGGGAGGTTTAAATGGCGCATAAGCACTATATTGCTGCAGATTTGGGGGCAAGCAACGGGCGTCTGATTTTGGGCCGTTTTGACGGACGGAAGCTGGCGCTGGAGGAACTGAACCGTTTCCCGAATCACAGCGTGCGTGTACGCGATTCATATTACTGGGATATACTCAGCATGTTTGAGAACATACAGGACGGGCTGCGTGTTTATTCCAGAGGCGGCTATGGCGAGCTCAGCGGTATCGGTATCGACACCTGGGGGGTGGATTTCTGGCTGATCGACAAACAGGGCAATCTGACCGGTAATCCGCTGGCGTACAGGGATCCGCGCAGCGAGCGCGGCATGAAAGCTTTCTTTGCCAAATATGGTGAGCGCGCCGCGTTTGACTTGACCGGTGTATCCAATATGACATTCAACACGCTGTTTCGGCTTTACGATATGACGCTGCACGACGACCCGCAGCTGAAAATCGCCGACAAGCTGCTGTTATTCCCGGACCTGCTGGGTTATATGCTGTGCGGCACTGCCAGCGCGGAATACACGCACGCGTCCACCACACAGATGCTGGGGTTGAACGGACAGTGGTCGGAAGATATACTGAATATGATTGGTATCAGTAAAAGCCTGATGCCCCAAATTCAGCCCAGCGGCACGGTGAAGGGCACGCTGCTGCCGTCGGTTATGCAGGAGACGGGGCTTTGCAATGAGGCAACCGTTTACTGCGTCGGGTCGCACGATACCGCCTCGGCTGTGGCGTCCATACCCGTGAAGGATGACAGCTACGCTTTCCTGTCCTCGGGCACATGGTCGCTCGTCGGCATTGTGACGGAAAAAGCGATGACGGGAGACGAGGTGTTCAGCCAGAACTTCTCCAACGAAGGCACGGTGGACGGGCGTTACCGTCTATTGCGCAATATCATGGGGATGTGGATCGTGCAGGGCTGCAAGCAGCAGTGGGACAGGGAAGAGCGCATTTCGTGGGACGACATCGTGAAGCTGGCGGAAGCCGCGCCTGCGTTCCGGTCGTTCATCGACGTGAATGCTCAGATGTTCTACGGCGAAGGCAATATGATCGGAAAGATACAGCGGTACTGCGAGTCCACCGGGCAGCCGGTGCCGCAGTCCAAGGGCGAGATTGCGCGGACGGTTTACGAGAGCCTGGCGATGGGCTACCGGGAAGCGTTCGAAGGGCTGGAGCAGCTCAAGGGCAGCCGCATCAATGTGCTGCACATCGTGGGCGGCGGCTCCAGAAACAAGCTGCTGAACCGCATGACAGCAGGGGCGCTCGGACGTGAGGTGATAGCCGGCCCGGTGGAAGCGACTGCGATTGGTAACCTGATGGTGCAGATCAAAGCATCGGGAGAGATCGGCGGCGATGATTTTCGGCAGGTGATCAGCGAATCGTTCGGTGTGGAAAGCTTTGAGCCGCAGCATCCGGACGAGTGGACGGAGCAATATGCACGTTTTCAAAATATAAAAACGCAGCGGGGAAAGGGATTAGAATAAGTGCAGCTTTTTGAGATTGAGCAGTTGGAACAAAGACTGGAAGACCGGGATCTTGCGGTGAGGATGCAGGCGGTAAAAGAGCTCAAAGCCGCGTTGGAAAGTAAGCAGATTCATAGGCCAGTCTCCGAAGGATATACCAACAACCATGTTCACACCACGTTTTCGTTTTCGCCGTACACGCCCGCGATGGCGGTTTGGCAGGCGATTAAAAGCGGGCTGTGCACGGTGGGTATTGTGGACCACGACTCGGTGAGCGGCGCGGAGGAATTCATTAAAGCGGGCGAGGTGCTGGGCATCGCGACCACGGTGGGCTTCGAGGTACGCACCGACTGGTCTGACACGCCTTTCGCGGGGCAGCGCGTGAACAATCCGGACCAGCTCACAAGCGCCTATATATGCGCGCATGGCGTACCGCATTCGCAGTTGGATAAGACCGATCGGTTTTTGAGAGGCATACGCTTCGCAAGGGAGAAACGCAGCCGGGCGATGACGGAGCGTCTGAACGGCCTCCTGCGCCCGAATGGTATTGAAATCAGCTACGATAAGGATATCGTCCCGCTGTCTTATGCTGAATTTGGCGGCGAGGTCACCGAACGGCACATGCTGTTCGCACTGACGAAGCAACTGATAGAAAAGTACGGCAAGGGCGAGGCGCTGATTAGCTTCCTGACAGGCAAAATGGGCGTTGCGATGAGCGAGAGCCAGCTTAAGCTGCTGCGGGATACGGATTATGACTATTACGACTACGACGTGCTGAACATATTAAAGGGCAGCTTTGTGACGCCCATCTATATCGACTCCACGACGGACGAGACGCCGCCAGTTGCGGACGCGGTAGCGGCCATACGCGACATGGGAGCGATACCCACATACTGCTATCTGGGCGATGTGGGCGCGTCTCCGACGGGGGATAAAAAGGCGCAGAAGTTTGAAGACGACTATCTGGACGATCTGTTTCCGGTGTGCCGGGAGCTGGGTTTTGACGCCATTGCCTACATGCCGTCGCGCAACACGATTCCGCAGCTGCAGCGCGTGATGGCGCTGTGCGATAAGCACAGCTTCCTGCAGATCAGCGGCGAGGATATCAACCAGCCCCGGCAGTCATTCATATGCCGGCAGCTTAAAGAACCCATGTTCGCGCACCTGGCCGATACGGCGTGGGCGCTGGTGGGGCACGAAATCGCAGCGTCGGAGGACATCCGAAACGGATTTTTCGGCGACGGTTCCAAGCCGGACTCACTGGAAATTTTAAAACGCATACAGAAGTATAAAGCCATCGGAGCCGGGGAATAAACCGGATTTGCATCAGCCAGTTTTTTATGGAACAGGGAGCCCATGGGTTTCCTGTTCTTTTTTTATCGGGATTTTTTGAATACCTAAACCGAACAACAAGGTAAAAAAACGCACATAAAACAAACTTTTTTATTCCGGATTATTGATATTGTTGAATCTATGCAGTAGAATGATACTGCATTTATTAAGCATCAGACCGGAATGAGAATAAACACATTAAGGCAGCATACAATCGGCTGCCTTTTCATCACAGCAAAGCAGGAGGCAATATGGCAGAGCTTCGGTATCATCCGTTTATTAAGGACTGGGTTATGATCGCATCGCACCGGCAGGCACGCCCGCAGATGCCCAAAGACTGGTGCCCGTTCTGTGCGGGCTCAGGCCGCGTGCCGGACGACTACGACGTATTGAAATACGACAACGACTTTCCCGCGCTGTCGCCCGAGCCGCCCGAGCCGGACGATGTGGCGACGGACTTCTTCAGGACAAGGCCGGCGTACGGCAAGTGCGAGGTGATACTGTATTCGTCCGACCACAACACCACGCTGCCGCAGCTGACTTTGCCGCATGTACATAAACTGGTGAAGCTGTGGCAGCAGCGGTTTGAGGCGCTGCGAAAAGACCCCGCAGTCAAATACGTCTACATATTTGAGAACAGGGGCAAAGAGGTGGGCGTCACGATGCCGCACCCGCACGGCCAGATTTACGCCTATCCGTTCCTGCCCAAGAAGCTGGCGCTGGAGACGGATGCTGCGAGGGAACATCTCACCGAAACGGGCAGCTGTCTGTTCTGCCATTGGCGGGACGAGGAACTGCAGGACGGAAGGCGCGTGATATTCGAGAACGACCATTTTGCGGTGATGCTCCCGTTCTTCACGGAATATCCGTACGGTGTGTACATCGTCAGCAAGGCGCACAAGCCGTACATTACGGACTTCAGCGAAGCGGAGAGCCTCGCATTGGCGGAGTCCGTGCGGGATACTGTGGGCATGCTGGACAGCCTGTTCGGCAAGCCGTTCCCTTATATGATGTGCATGCACAACGCGCCGGTTAACGGGGAGGATGCATCGGAATACTACCACTTCCACATCGAATTCTTCCCGCCGCTGCGCTCCGCCGAACAGATCAAGTACAACGCGTCCAGCGAAACGGGCGCGTGGGCGCACTGCAACACCACCGCACCCGAGGACAAGGCCGTGGAGCTTCGGGACGCCTATAAACGCTTCAAAGCGGAGGATGAGTCATGACGAACAACGAACTGGTCAAGCTGTTTCTGGATATCTACGGCGGCAGCGACGCGGACATCCGCCTGTTCGAAGCGCCGGGCCGCGTGAATCTGATCGGTGAGCACATCGACTACAACGGCGGGCACGTGTTTCCCGCTGCGCTGGAGATGAAGAACACCGTCGTTGCGCGTCCGAACGGAACAGACCGTATCAACATGGCGGTCACCAGCCTTCCCGACCGCGTGACCGCCGATATCGCCGCATTGGGGGAGTATAAGCACCTGCACTGGGGCAGCTATCAGATCGGGGTGGCGTCTATGCTGCAGCAGGCGGGTTATGAGATATACGGCTGCGATCTGCTGTATCACGGCACGGTGCCGTACGGCGCGGGGCTGTCGTCGTCCGCGTCCATCGAGGTGGCTACTGCGTTGGCGCTGGCGAAGCTGGGCGGCGCGGACGAACCGGACAGAGTGCAGCTCGCGCGGCTGTGCCAGAAGGCGGAGAATGAGTACGTGGGCATGAGCTGCGGCATCATGGATCAGTTCGTATCCGCAATGGGCAGGAAGGATCATGCGCTGTTCCTCGACTGCAGCACGCTGCAATTTGAGTACGTACCGCTGGACCTCAGCGACTGCACCATCGTGATCACCAACACCAACGCGCCCCACAAGCTGACGCATTCGCAGTACAACCAGCGTCGGCAGGAGTGCGAGCAGGCGCTGGCAGTGATCAACGCGAATGGAGGCAGCTACCAATACCTGTGCGAGATGTCCATGAACGACCTCATGGGATATCAGAAATACCTAACGGACGATACGCTCTGGCGGCGCGCGCGGCATTGCGTAACGGAAGAGGCGCGGACAGTGCAGTCACTCAAGGCGCTGCAACAGGGCGACATCGCGGCATTCGGCAAGCTGCTGGCCGAAGCGCACGTCTCGATGCGCGATGACTACGAAGCCACCGGGCGTGAGCTGGACGCCGTGTTCAGCATCGCGATGGGGCTTCCCGGTGTGCTGGGCTCCCGCATGACGGGTGGCGGCTTCGGCGGCTGCAATATCAGCATTGTGGGAAAGAGCTGCGTGGAGGAATTCAAGGCTGCCATGGCGAAACAGTACAAGGAAGCAACGGGTATTGAACCCGCCTTCTATCAGTCCGATGCGGGCAGCGGCGCGCGCGAGGTGACGGACTGGCGGTAACTGTGCAGCGAGGAGGTTCGCGTATGTCTTTCAGGCTGGACGGCATGGAGCTGGGGGTTGCATCCGCCGCGACGCAGATCGAGGGCGGAGACACCAACAACAGCTGGTACGATTGGTACCAAAAAGGTCATATCAAGGACGGCTCAGACCCGTCCATCGCCAACCGGCACTACGAGCTGTACGAGGAATACATCCGCCTGATGCATGACATGGGCATCCGGCACTACCGGCTGGGCATCGAATGGGCGCGGCTGGAGCCGGAGCGCGGCGTATATGACGAGGCCGCGTTTGCCCACTACCGCGACGAGCTGCAGCTGATGCAGTCGCTGGGCATTCGCCCGCTGCTCACACTTCACCATTTCACCAACCCGATGTGGTTCGAGCGCATGGGCGCTTTCGAAAACCGCGCCTGCGTGGATATTTTCCTGTCGTTCGTGGACAAAGCCGTGGAAGCCTTCGGCGACCTCGTCAGCGAATACATCACCATCAACGAGCCCAATGTGTACGCCACCAGCGGCTTCTTCTTCGGCGAATGGCCGCCGGGAAAGAAGTCGCTTTTTTCGGCGTTGCGCGTGATGGGCAACATGTGCGAGTGCCATATCAAAGCGTACGAGCTGATTCACCGCAAACGCAAGGAGATTGGGTATACCGATACCCGCGTGAGCTACGCGCACCACATGCGTGTGTTCACGCCGATGAACCCGAAAAGCCTATTTGACCGGATCGGCGCGCGACTGATGCGCCGCCTTTTCCAGACGTCTCTGAACAGCGCGTATCTGACGGGGTGCGGCGGCTTTCCGCTGCGGCGCATCCGCGGCGTCGAAAACAAACTGTACTGCGACTTCCACGCGGTCAACTATTACAGCCGCACGGCAGCGAAGGGCATGACTGCGGAATATTTGCCCGGCGTATCGGTGAATGACCTCAACTGGGAGATTTACCCGGACGGCATCGTGCAGTGCGCGAAGGAACTGTATAATCTCGCTAAGCTGCCGGTGTACATCACAGAGAACGGCACGTGCGATAACACCGACGCCTTTCGAAGCCGCTACGTTTATGAGCACATAAAGGCGCTTCGGGTCAGCAGTCTGCCGGTGGAGCGTTATTACCATTGGTGCTTCACCGATAACTTCGAGTGGGTGGAGGGCAATTCCGCGCGCTTCGGCCTTGTGCATACGGATTATGACACGCAAAAGAGGACTGTCAAGAAAAGCGGCGAATTCTATACCAGAATGATCAAAGAAGGCGGCGTTTCACAGAGCCTTTTCGATGAATACTGCGCCACAGAATACAACGTAAAATGATTTGGAGCGGCGCTCCGTTTACATTACTTTTAAGGCGGTATCAGAAAGCTTATGGAATTCATATTGTATGCAGTCATTGCGCTGATCGTCTTTTTTACTGTTTATTTTGCCGTTTGGGGCAAGCGAAACGCGAAGAATACGTTCTTCTTTGGCATGGGCACCATCGGGCGCGACATGTTCTACTCTCTGGAGAGCATGTTCCTGATGGTTTACCTCACCGAGGTGCTCAACCTGTCGGACACGATGTTCGCGGTGGTGGGGACTATGCTGACGGTGCTGCGCGTGTTCGACGCGCTGAACGACCCCGTCATGGGGCTGATTGTGGACAACACCAAGTCGCGCTACGGCAAATACAAACCGTGGATCGTGGTGGGCGCACTCACGAGCGCTATATTCATGATATTGCTGTTCTCCAACTTCGGGCAGGACCCCGCCGCTTTGCAGGGGAATTCGGTGGACGTGCTCTACGTGGTGCTCTTCGGCGTCTGCTATCTCGCTTGGGACATCACCTACGGCCTGAACGACATCGCCTACTGGTCGATGCTGCCCGCGCTGACGCTGGATCAGAAGCAGCGTGAGAAGATCGGTTCCTTCGCGCGCATCTGCGCCAATATCGGGCTGTTTGCCGTGGTGGTGGCGATTCTGCCTGTCACGAACTCGCTTGCGGAGACCGTTGGCAGCCTGCAGCAGAGCTGGTTTTATATCGCCATCGCGATTGCGGTGCTGATGATCGGCTTCCAGATGTATACCGTATTCGGCGCAAAGGAATATCGCGGCGAATTCAAGCAAGAGGATAAGACGACGCTGCGCGACATGTTCCGTGCGCTGGTTAAAAACGACCAGCTGCTGTTCACCGTCATTTCTATGGCGCTGTTTGTCATCGGCTACATGACCACGACGAGCTTCGGCGTGTATTACTTCAAATACGCGTACAGAGACGAGAACATGTACTCGATGTTTGCGCTGGTTCTCGGCGTATCGCAGATCGCTGCGCTCATCGTGTTTCCGCTCATCAGCAAGATTATGTCGCGGCGGCTGTTCTACACCATCGCGACGGCGTTGGTGCTGGCGGGCTACGGCCTGTTCTTCTTCTCGCCGATGAACATGATCCCCATCGGCATCGCGGGCGTGCTGCTGTTCGTGGGCGAGGCGTTCATCCAGCTGCTGATGCTGATGTTCCTTTCCGACACCATCGAGTATGGGCAGTGGAAGCTGGGCAAGCGCAACCAGGCGGTGACGTTCTCCGTACAGCCGCTCATCAATAAAATCGGCGGCGCGATCGCGACGGGCATCATGACGGTGACGCTGCTCATATCTGGCATCAACAGGGCACAACCGCCAGACGACGTGACAACCGAGGGGCTGCTGACGCTCAAGCTGGCGATGTTCGTCGTCCCGCTGGTCTGCATCATCGCGGGCTACATACTGTACCGCCTCAAGTATAAGATCGACAAGAAGTTCTACGACCAGATCGTGGCGGACCTCGCCGCAAGGGGAGATATTAAAAGCGAAATAACAGAATGAGAATCAAGATTAAGGGTTCCCTAGGGAGCCCTTTCTGTATGGGACAATAGCCTGTTTTGTCATTCCGATGGAGCGTGAGCGACTGAGGAAACCCCTTCTGTAAAGCCACATTACAGGGGATTTCTCGCTGAGCTCGAAATGACAAATTGGGGTTTATCGACACTCTATAAGGGCTTAAAATGGGAGCCCTTCGTTTACGAAAATACGGAAAATGCCTAGAGCATTTTCCTAAGGAATTCATCCCTAAGGCGGAAGTGCGGAGGCAGCGCCTCCACGGTCTTTAATCTGATGGGTTATTCCGGCTGCTTTGTGACCACATACAGATTGGAGCCGAAATCGCCCAGCAGGCGCGTGCGGTCGTTGTAATGGCTGCCGATGAACTGGTTGGCGAGGCGCAGCCCCTCGTTCAGCATATCGCCGCGGCATTCGTAGGTTTCCACGCAGTCGGTGAGGGCGTAGAACCGCCCCGCGGTGCGCAGCAGGAACCCGTCCGGATTCAACTCGATGGGCATGATGTGCTTTACCAAACCGCCGAACCGCTTGATGAAGAGGCTTTGCGGACGGGTGCGGACGGTATAGCGGCTGTTCTGGTCGAAGCCGGTCAGCGGCAGGCGGTCGTAACCTTGCGCCGCATCACCTTGAGTTTGGAAGAAACCGGCCACCGCTTCGCTGCCGTCCGATGCTATGCACTGCCAGTGCCGCAGGTTGGGGCGCATCGCGGGCAGACGCGTAAACCGCCCGTACTGGAACGTGCGCCGGTGTGCCTTGTAGAAAGCGATCTGCGCTTTGATCTCCTTCTTCTCCGCGTAAGTCAGGTACTTTAAATCCATCTCATAGCCGAGGCAGCCGAAGCAGGACACGTTGAAGCGCGTGGTGAGCGGCGTATTGCGCAGCGTCTGCTGGTGCGGCGCTTCGGATACGTGCACTCCCATCGCGGACAGCGGGTACAGGTGCGACAGCCCGTCCTGTATCTTCAGGCGCTCGATGGGGTCGGTGTCGTCCGACGACCACACCTGCGGCGAGAAGCACAGCATACCGAGGTCGAAGCGGTTGCCGCCCGACGAGCAGCTTTCGAACAGTATATGCGAGCGCGGCCGGAATATGCGCGCGAGTATGTCGTACAGTCCCAGCATGTAACGGTGGAAGAACTCGCCCTGATTTTGCAGCAGAGGGGAATACGCGTCGCTGATGTGGCGGTTCATGTCCCACTTCACGTAAGAAACGTCCGCCTCGTCCAATATACGTGTCACGTTTTCCACGATATAGTCGCGCACCGCCGGGTTACAAAGGTCCAGCACGAGCTGATTACGGCCAAGACACGGCTTTTTGCCCGGCGTGGTCACTGCCCATTCCGGGTGGGAACGGTACAGCTCACTGTCCGGATTCACCATCTCCGGTTCGAACCACAATCCGAAGCTCATGCCCGTTTTACATATCCTGTCTGCAAAAAGCTTCATGCCTCCTGGCAGCTTGCGTTTGTTGACGGCATAGTCACCTAAGCTGCAGGTGTCGCTGTTGCGCCTGCCGAACCAGCCGTCGTCCAGCACGAACAGCTCCACGCCCAGGCGTCGGGCACGCAGTGCCAGCCGCAGCAGCTTGCGCTGGTTGAACTTGAAGAAGTGCGCCTCCCAGTTGTTAATGAGTACCGGGCGCTCCTTGCCCTTCCAGTCGCCCCGAACAATATGGCGGTTGACGAAATCGTGGAAGCGCGCGCTGAGACCGTTGAAGCCGTCGCTGCTGAACGTCATCACCGCCTCGGGCGTCTCGAAGCGTTCGCCCTGATCCAGCGTCCATTCAAAGCAGTGCGGGCTGATGCCCAGCTGCACACGCAGTATGTCCTGCGCGGACAGCTCCGTCGCGCCGTAATGGTTGCCGCTGTACACGAGGTTGAAGCCGTACACGCGCCCGTGCGACTCGCCCGTGCCCGCTTCGGCCAGCAGGAAGCCGGGGTTGTGCCTGTTGCTGCTGGCGCCCGTGGTGGACTCGTTGACATACATGCCGTACTGCACGGGGCGCGTGTGTTTGTGCGCCTCGCGTATCCAACCGCCGTCGAAGGTGACGAGCTCGAAGTTGACGTTCGGCAGATCCACCATCATGCTCATCAGCCGCCGGATCACCAGCGACTTGTCGTTATTGTTCACCAGCACCGCGCGGCGCGTGATGACGTCGGTCTGCGCGTATACGGTGTAGTACAGCAGCAGCTGAACGCTGTTGGATTCATCCTCCAGCGTGATCTCCAGCGTGCCGCACTCGGATTCATCGCCGTAAGCGGAGGGCAGCGTTTCCATCGGCACGAAGCCGGGCAGTACGCGGTGCGAACGGTATACGAAATCACAGGCGAAGCTGCCGTCCGGCATCTTCAGCTCGGCGGGGGAGTGGCGGTAGTCGTCGCGCCCGATGCCCGACCATTCCAGCGCCATCGTATCGAGGCAGTAGGTGGAGTCCGACTCATCGTAAAGCACACTGCTGCCGTACATTGCGGTACGCTTTAAAGCCAGCGGCTCCTCATCCTGCGCAGTCAGCCGCTCGCCGTAGTGAATATGCTCGAGGTGTCCGAACTTCGTCACGCGGAACCAATAGCTCGAGGTGTCGGTGGTCAAGCGGAATACACCGTCCTGTACATCAATCATTCTATCGTGCCTCCGTTTCCAGTATCACGGCCTCATATGGCTGCAGCACGCCGTCGTAGTCCTTGCGCCCGTAGTTGGATATCAGCACATTGCCGCTGCCGGGCACATGCTGAGGGTGCTTGCTGAAGTTGAGCAGCACGCGGCAGGCCTTGCCATCCAGCTCACGCCGGTAGCAAAACAGGTGCTTATCCGCCGCTTCCAGCACGAACGCGCCGTATTTGAGTGCGTCGCTGCCCGCCCGCAGTGCGATCATCCGCTTGTAGTAGCTACGCACCGAAGCCGGGTCGTCCTTCTGCGCCGCCATGTTGATGCGCGTGTGGTTGCCGTTGACGCCCAGCCACGGCGTCCCCGTCGTGAAGCCGCCGTGTGGGGAGGCGTCCCACTGTACCGGCGTACGGGCGTTGTCCCGCGAGCAGCGCTGCATCATGCGCCAGCGATAACCCTTGGGGATGTGCAGCTTCTTCGCAAGTTTATAAATATTGTGTGACTCCACGTCCTGCAGCTGATCCATCCCGGTGAAGTCGAAATTGGTCATACCGATCTCCTGACCCTGATAGATGAACGGCGTGCCGCGGAGCGACAGCAGCAGCGTAGCCAGCAGCTTTGCGGACTGCGCCCAGTATATACCGTCGTCACCGAAGCGCGAAACGGAGCGCGGCTGATCGTGGTTCTCCAGATAGAGCGCGCTCCATTCCAGCGCCGCCTGCCATTTGGCGATCGTCCTCCCGAAGCGCCCCGCATGGAACGGCCGTTTGAACCACTTGACAAAGTGCTGGTCCGTCTCCATGTGTTCGAACGAGATGATGGTGTTCAGCTCGCCGCGCGCCGCGTCGCACAGGTCCTTGCCCATCTGCGGCGACACGAAAACCGTTTCGCCTACGGTGAAGCAGTCATAATGCGACCACACCTCCCGGTTGAAACCGCGGAGTATTTCGTGCGCACCCGGCTGCGAGACGTAATATTCGCTGCCCCGTATAAGCCGTTTGCTGTCCGCCAGCGACGACTTGGAGATGATATTGATCACGTCCAGCCGAAAGCCGGAGATGCCCTTGTCCAGCCAGAAGCGCATGATGTCCTTGATCTCCTCGTACACCTTCGGATTGTCATGGTTGAGGTCTGGCTGTTTCTTTGCGAACAGGTGCAGATAGTATTCGCCGCTCTGCTCGTCGTATGTCCACGCGCTGCCGCCGAACAGGCTCATCCAGTTGTTGGGCGGGCCGCCTTTTTTACCGGGTTGCCATATGTAGTAGTCGCGGTAGGGGCTCTGTTTATCGCGGCTCTGCACGAACCACTCGTGTTCATCGGAGGTGTGGTTGATGACGAGGTCCATCACCAGCCGGATGTCACGCTTGCCCGCCTCCGCAATAAGCGCATCCATGTCCGCCATCGTACCGTATTTGGGGTCGATGTCGCGGTAGTCGCTGATGTCGTAGCCGTTGTCCGCGTCGGGAGAGCGGTAAAGCGGGCTCAGCCAGATGATACCGACGCCGAGGTCGGCGAGATCGTCCAGATGTGCGATGATACCGGGGATGTCGCCCAACCCGTCGCCGTTGGTATCCGCAAAGCTTCGGGGGTAGATCTGGTAGACCACGCGGTCCTGCCACCATTTTGCCATCAGTGTTCAGCCTCCTCACGATTCGTGAATTGGAAATGCATGTATGAGACAGTATCAGTCTAGTATAATATGCGCCGTTTCGCAACAGCGGAAATGCTGCCCTTAACCAGCGATATGAGGGAAAAGAAATTTACGATAGAATTTAGCACGTGGCAGTATAAAGAACAGAGTAGAATTGAAAGATTACGGAAAATGCCGACAGGCATTTTCCTGATGGGATTCTCAAGGGGCGACGCCCCTTGAGCGGTGGTTCGGGGTCCCCGAAAAGACGAAGGCTTATTGGGGTGAAGGTTTGGAGGCAGCGCCTCCATGGTCATATAAAACTATCTCAGATGCTCGTCAATTGCCAGCGCCAGCTGATCCAGCGCCTGCTTGAGGATGGAGCGCGGGCAGGCGATGTTGATGCGCTGGAAGCCCTCGCCGCCCGCACCGAACATCGTGCCGGCGTCCAGCCACAGCTTTGCCTTGTGCACGATAAAATTGTCCAGCGCCTGATCGGAAAGGCCGAGCGCCGAGCAGTCCATCCACGGCAGGTACGTGCCTTGCGTCTCCACGAGACGGATCTGCGGCATGTGTTCCTGCAGCTCGGACCGCAGCAGGTTGAGGTTGCCCGCCAGATACGCCTTCAGCTCCTCCAGCCATGGGATGCCGTCCCGGTATGCGGCCTTGCATGCGATGATGCCCATGATGTTAAGCTGGCTGTAGCCGCTCCGCACAGTCTCCTCACGGAACTTCGTTCGTAACTGAGGATTGGGAATAAAATTATTGGATATCTGCAGCCCCGCCAGATTGAACGTCTTGGAAGGTGCAGTGCAGGTGATGGATATCTCTGCGAATTCGGGCTTCAAGGATGCGAATACGTGATGCTGATGCCCCGCATACACGAAGTCCGCGTGGATCTCGTCGGATATCACCGCCACACCGTACTTGACGCAGATGTCGCCCAACCGTGTCAGTTCCTCGCGCGTCCACACGCGGCCCACCGGATTGTGCGGGCTGCACAGTATAAACAGCTTCACGCCGTGACGGATGATCTTCTCCTCGAAGTCGTCAAAATCCATCCGGTAAGCGCCGTCCTCATAGACAAGCTGATTGACAACGAGCTCGCGTTCGTTGACGTTGATGCATTCGGCGAACGGATAATACACAGGCTGCTGGATGATGACCGCGTCACCCTTTTCGGTCAGCGCGCGTAGCGCCGTCGCGATGGCGTACACCACGCCCGGCGTCTTCACCAGCCACTGCGGTTTTATATCCCAACTGAAGCGAGTGTGAAACCAGTTTTGCTGCACTTCAATATAGTCCTCGCGGCTCTCCGAATAGCCGAAAATGCCGTGGCGGCTTTTCTCCACCAGCGCTTCGGTCACACAAGGGGGCGTTCTAAAATCCATGTCCGCCACCCACAGCGACAGCAGGCCTTCCGGCTTGCCGCGGCGTACGGCAAAGTCGTACTTGATGGAGTCCGTATTGGTGCGTTCGATGATTTCGTCAAAGTTGTAAGTCATCGTGTTCATCCCTCCAAAGCCTGCGCCAGATCGGCGACCAGATCGTCCGCGTTTTCCAATCCTACTGACAAACGCAGCAGGCGGTTATTGATGCCCTTGGCTTCACGCACATCCTGCGGCACGTCGGCGTGCGTCTGCAGCATCGGGTAGGTGATGAGCGACTCCACGCCGCCCAGGCTCTCTGCGTACTGGATAATCCGTACACGCTCAAGTATCCGCGTCGCCGTTTCAGCAGCGTCCACATCGAAGGAAAGCATACCGCCGAAGCCGCTGGCCTGTCGCGCAGACACTGCACAATCCGGATGGTCGGGTAGTCCGGGGTAGTAGACCTTTTTGACGCGCGGCTGCCCGCAAAGCCATTGCGCGATCTTCATCGCGCTCTGCTGCTGCCGATCCAGCCGCACGGCCAGCGTTTTGATGCCGCGTATCAGCAGCCAGCAGTCAAAGGGGGAGAGGCACGCACCCGTCGTCTTGCAGATGAAGCGCAGTTTGTCAGCGACAGCCGCATCCGACGTCACGAGGAAACCGGCCAACGTATCGTTGTGACCACCGAGGTACTTGGTGCCGCTGTGCGTGACGATGTCCGCACCCAGCTCCAGAGGGCGCTGTAAGTAAGGCGTCAGAAACGTGTTGTCCACGATCAGCAGCAGCCCGCGCGCGCGGGTGAGATGAGCCACTGCTGCGATGTCCGTTACCTGCATCATGGGGTTGGTGGGCGTCTCCACAAACACCGCTTTGGTACTTGGTGCTATCTTTTGCTCAATTAATGCCACATCCGACGTGTTGATAAAATCGAATTTCAGGCCGTTCTTTACCGAGATGTGGCTGAACAGCCGGTGTGAGCCGCCGTAAAGGTCGTCCGACGCGATGATATGATCGCCGGGGGAGAACAGTTCCATCAGCGCCGATATTGCCGCCATGCCGGTGGCGAAAGCCATCGCGTCCACGCCGCGCTCCAGCGCTGCCAGCGTCTTCTCCAGATGCTCGCGCGTGGGGTTCTGCAGCCGGGAGTAGAAACCGGTGCTCTGTCCGACGCCCGGATGCGCGAACGTGGCCGACTGGTAAATGGGTACGCTGACAGAGCCGGTGCTGTCGTATTTAGCACCGCTGCCATGTATACAATACGTATCTATATTCATCAAAGAACTCCTTTATCAAATGAAAAACATCAGGCTCTGATCGGTGGTGTGCTTATCCACCTCATGGACAAGGTCCTCCATTGATACGCTGTCCAGCGCCGCTTTGACTGCCCCGTCCAGCGGTGAAAACACAAGAGCCTGCAGCGCGGCATCGGTCTGGGGAGACTTTTTGCCCACCGTTTCCTCCGTCGTTTCAAAAAGCGTGCCCTCCACGGCGGACAGCACATCGTAAACGCTGATCTGCCCCGGCATTCGCGTGAGCATATAGCCGCCCTGTGCCCCTTTGACGGAGGAGACGACGTTGCCGCGTTTCAACAGAGAAAAAACCTGCTCCAGATATATTTTTGATATTCCGAGCTTTTCGGATATGCTGATGACCGTAATGCATTCGCCGTTGCCGTATTGCTGTGCCATGCTGACCATCGCCGCCAGCGCGTAACGTCCCTTGGCGGAAATTCTCATGTCCGCACCTCATTTCATACTTGATGTGTATGCTTTGATGATAGGCGAAGAACGATGCGTTGTCAATAGCCTATAATGTCAGTATGAGAAATATAATTTGATATGAAAAAGACGGTCCGCTCGAACTGTGCTAACCGTCCTGTTGCCCGCTTAAGATTCTCAATTACACTTCGATATCGAAGTAGGTTGAAAGCAGCCTCTCCGTCGGGCTTTTGATGCTGTCAGCTATTTTCTCGTCCTGCGGTTTTGATGCACGCTCCTGCGCTTTACCGTTCTGATCCTTTTTGATGGCATCCAGCTGGTTTTCACCGATGCGCCGCTGAAAACTCACCATCATGTTGTTATAGATCCTCACCGTTCCCCCTCCAGTGTGAATTGTTAACTGATGACATATATATCAACCACTTTTGCATCGCTTAATCGCATTTTTGCTAACAGATATAAAAAAGGCTGCAGGCATGAAAATAAGCAGGTGCGCCATAAGAACAGCCAAAGGGAATAGATTCAAGCCATCTCAGGTAGTGTTGCGGCACAGGTTTTCGCCCTTGCTGCACAGATCCACCAGTGTGTCAGCCGGTATACCGCACCATCCGGATGTCAGCATGGCCGGATAATTCTCGTACCTGCCCTTGCCGGATTTGGCAAACAGGCGATCCCATTCAATCGTATCGTACCGGATCAGGCCCTTATCTTCCAGCAGGTGCCAGAGCGCGGTTCCGGGCAGAGGGATGACAATGGCAAAGCTTACGCCGGTCAACCCAATCTCCCGTATCAGTTTGAAGCTCTGTTCCACGGTCTCTTCCGTATCTCCGGGATATCCGATGAGAAAGAACGCATACATGTCGATCCCAACCTCTTTCGTAAGCAGGAGCGCTTTCTGAACATCATCCAGCGTTATCCGCTTGTTCATTCTGTCCAGCATAGTCTGGTCGCCGCTTTCCACACCGTATGAAATATACCGGCAGCCTGCCCGCTTCATCTTTTCAAGCAGATCGCGCTTTGTCCTGTTTACCCTTGTCAGGCAGCTCCAGGAGATGTTGATGTTGCTATCTATCATTTTGTCCAGCAGTTCATTCGTGTGTTTGAAATTCGCCGTGAACGTATCGTCAGAAAACCAGAAGTGCTTATGCCCGTGGTTTTTGATCAGATATTCAATCTCATCGATTATCATGTCTGGTGACCGGTACCGAACCTTGTTGCAGATCACACCCGACGCGCAGTAATTGCACCGGAACGGGCAGCCGCGCGAGGTGATCAGATTATACCTGTCGTACAGCTCCATTTTCAGAAGATGATACGCGGGGAAGGGCAGAGTGTCCAGATCGTCGATCAGGGTCTCAGCACCGCTCGATACTGCTTGGCCGTCCCGCATATACGTGATGCCCTTGATGCTGGCGGGGTCAAGGCCGCTGCCAAGGCAGCGGACCAGGTTAACCAGCACCGTCTCGCCCTGTCCCCGCGCAATGAAGTCGATACACCCGCGCGATTGTTCCAGCATATATTCGGCGCAGGCCGTGGCGTGGTTGCCGCCCGCGACGACCCATATCCCGTTGTCAATGGCCTTGACTCTTTCGGCCAGTTTCAGGGTCGAGTTGTGCAGGGGAGAGAAGTTTGCGCTGATACCCACCAGGTCTGGCTTATACGTCGAGATCCTGTCCATTACGCCGTCCACAGACAGGTTTTCCGCGTTCGCATCCGTTATTTCTACCGAATATCCGTAATCCAGCAGCGCAGAAGCGATATACAGCAGCCCGACGGGCGGATCCTTCTGTATGTCGAATTCGGCTCTCCAGTTGAAGTTCGGCATGATGAGCTGTACTTTTTTGATCATGATAAGCCCTTTCCCTGATAGGCGCTGACGAACTCTGTAATACCCTCGTCAAAGCTCACCCGCATTTTGTAGTTCAGCAAATCGCATATCTTTCTGTTGGAGCCGGTCAGATCCAGCACTGAATTATCCAAAAAAGCATAGTTGGGCTTTGCGTCGCCCAGTCTTCTGCTGATGAGATGACAGATTTCCAGTATGGAGAGTGCTTCGTCTCCGCAGATGTTATACGTTCCGGCTATCTCCTGCGTTATCGTTTGAACGGCTATACGGACGAAATCGGAAATGTGGACAGGGTTGATCACCGGCCGGCCGTTTTTATTCAGCATCACAGGACTGCCGCTCAATATACGTCCCGTCAGCGCGGGTATCAGCCGGCCCATCTGTCCGGCGCCGTAGGGGAAAAACGGCCGCAGCACTGTAACATTCATTCTGTCGCTGCAGCAGCTGCACAGTATCTCCGAAATATACTTTGACAAGCCGTAACGGTTAAGCGGATTACACGTATCATTCTCGGTAAAAACCGTTTCGCCCTCGCCGTAAACCGCACCGGAGGAAATATAGACAAAATGCCGGACGTGGTTCCGCACGGCGAAATCCAGCAGCCACGCCGTCGCTTTGATATTGATATCGAAGTATTGGTTCGTCGGCACGCGCTCGTCCGGCCCGACAATGGACGCACAATGCACCAGAGTGCTGATGCATCCGTCGGGGAATTGATCACGGGGAAAATCATCCGCCAAATTCCAGTATACGTTATCGCAAGCGCTGCTGGCGTTTCGGCCAATATTGATGCAGTGGCGCTCAGCCGATAACGCGGCGATCAGGTTCCGGCCGACAAATCCCGTCCCGCCCGTGATCAGCACCCTTTCCTTACTCATGCAGCAGCACCTTTCTGTACCAGCTGATCGTTTGTCCCAGCCCGTCTGCCAGCTCCCACTTTGGCGCGTAATGCAGTATTCTTTTCGCCTTTTCGATGCTGGGCATCCTGATTTCAACATCCGTATAGTCTTTGGGAACGAACAATATGCGCGAATCGCTGCCGGCGATCGTTTTGATCAGCTGCGCCAGCATGGATATGGTGATTGTGTTTCTTGGGTTGCCGATATTGAACGAATTGCCGACTGCCCCGTCATTTTCAAGGCAGAGCATTAGCCCGTCAATGAAGTCGTCGATATAACACCATGAGCGGATCTGGTCGCCATCTCCGTGTACGAGCATATCCTCGTTGTTGATTGCGCGTACCGCAAACTGGTGGATGGCGCCTTCGCCCACCTGTCCGGGCCCGAAGATGTTGAAAGGCCGGATGGTGACGGCAGGCAGGCCGTACATCTTGTAATAGCTGTGAGTCAGATGTTCTCCGGCCAGTTTGCTGACCGAATAAGTCCAGCGCGCCTCCCCGACGGGCTGCAAATTGGTCGTGCATGCTTCGTCAACCTTGACAGCGTAAGACCCGAACACCTCGGATGTGGAGAAATTGACGAACCTTTCAATATATTCAATGTTTTCCCGTAGCGCCTCAAGCAGGTTGTAAGTCCCGATCATATTCACCCGCATCGTATTCACAGGGTTCTTTATAACGGTATCTATTCCTGCCACGGCAGCCAGATGCACAACGATGTCCGGCTTGAAGCTGCCGACAGCCTCCCTCAAACTTTCCCTGTCCAGCACGTCACCCTGGGCCAGCCTGACGTTGCAGCTGTCCAGCAGGCCGGTCCAACGTATAGAGTTTCTAACATAATTGTCATATATTAAGATGTCGTTGTTCACATGCAGCGCAGCACAGAGCTTCGTGCCGATGAAACCCGCACCACCCGTTAATAATATCTTTTTATCCATTAGCATCATGTTTTACCTCCTAAAGTGATTTGTAAAGATTAAGTAGCTTAGGACTGTATTTGCTTATGTCGTGGTAGACCTCCACGTATTGCCTCGACCGCCGCCCGATCTCCTGCAGGCTGTCTCTGTTTTTCATCAGTCCCTCCAGAACCTGCTTCACAGTATCCGGGTTGGCTCGAATAAGGGGCAGCTCCTGCGCGTATTTGTCCATCATAAAGTCGCTTATCCAGCACACGACCGGCTTGCCCAGAGCCATGTTCTCTATTGAGAACAAGCCATAGGAACCGACCAGCAACTGATCGATTACGATATCAGCCGACTGGTAAACCTTTTTTGCCTCCGCATAGGGCATGCCTTGCACTAGTATGAAATCGAAATCGTATTCGCTCTTTAGTTGCTCAACGGCCTGCAAAACATGTGCGGTACCCTTGATCTCAGGACTGGTCGGCGCATGGACGATGGTCAGGCGCTTGTTGGGAGGAGCCTCTTCAGAAAGGTTAAAGTCACGGATATCGATAACAAGAGGTATGAAAACCACGCGTGGATAATAGTTTTTGACATATTCGAAAAGCTCCCGGTCGCATACGGCGCAGGTATCGATCTGCTTTGAAAGGCGAGTCAGCATTCCCCGGATCGTGCCCTCGTGCCAAACTTTGACCTTCACATAGGGGTTGTTCTTCACGGCCTGGGAGTATAACCTGACATCCGACCCCCAATGGTGCATCAATACTTTTTTACCCAGCTCCCGAAGCAATGGCAGTTCGCAATTATTCAGCGTCAGTGAGGTTCCGAAATGAAAGTGAAACACATCGTACAGGGGTATAATCTTACAAGCCATTTCCTTAATGGCCGCGTGCTTATAAGCCCTGACGTTCATTTGGATATCGGCTTTATATTTTAAATACGTGGGATAATAATTGAGCGTATGAGCTGTTACGCCCAAGCCCTTTAGCCCCTGCGCCATCGTTTGCATTTGATTGGCAATTTCCATCGTTCCGTGAACGATTCTCAAGTTTTCAGCGTCGGCAGGCGGGATGCAGGGTTTAACGTATTGGCCAAGCGGATCGTTCATTTTATTTCTGCAATAGCTTTCAATACTGCGTTTGTCAGTTTTATTGGCATCTTCAGCATGAGTCATAACTGGCCCAACCTTTCATTACCATGTATATGACTCGCGCGCAAATGTGTCACTGTCTTCTGTAAACTGGTGAAATTTGATGCAGAATGATACAAAAAAAGAACCAGCGTCGATTGATCACTGGTTCATTTCATCTGGCGGAGAAGGAGGGATTTGAACCCTCGCACCAGTTACCCCGGTCTACTCCCTTAGCAGGGGAGCCCCTTCAGCCGAACTTGGGTACTTCTCCAAGCGCTCAGAAACTAGTACATTATAAGAGATGAATATCAAGCTTGTCAATACAAAACGACGTGTTTTGCGCCATAACCGAATCAAAATACTTGTAATATAAAATTAACGAAAATCCGCATTGACAAAAATAAGATGGTTTGATAGTATAACCATAATCAAAAGCGTTGATGGAGACAGGTTTGGCGTAAGGTATTTTCAGAGAGCCGGTGTATGGTGAGAACCGGTAATGCCGCGGCAGACAAATCCCTCCGGAGCTGCGTGTCGAACCGAGTAGACATTGCCGGGTAATTCCGTTAAAGATTCAGGGCTTGATAGAGCCTGAAGCGGCCTTCTTTGAAGGCAAGATGAGTGGTACCGCGAAGTTGTAAAAGCAACTGCGTCTCTTCGTACAATAGGGGGAGAAGGCAGTTTTTTTATTATATAAAAACCTCAAAGGAGCACTATATGCAGCGAGTCATCTCATTCATCGTATCCAACCAGCCGGGTGTTCTGTGCCGCATAGCAGGTCTGATCAGCCGTCGCGGATTCAACATCGAGAGTTTGACGGTCGGCGTCACGAGCGACCCGGCACTGTCGCGCATCACCATTGTGATGTACGCGGAAGACGCGATCATCGAGCAGGTTATCAAGCAGCTCGATAAGCTGCTGGACGTGAAGGCCATTAAAGAGATACCGCAGGACCACGGCACAACGCGCGAAATTGCGCTGGTGAAGGTCAACGTGTCCGGCATCGACAGGAAGGACTTTATGAAGGAAGTGAGCGCACGGGCCGGCATCGTGCTGGATATCGGCGATATGACGGCGACGGTGCAGTTCACCGGAACCATCTCGTTTGTCAACGAGTGCATCGACATACTTCGGTCATACGGTATCGTGGAGCTGGCAAGAACGGGTATGGTCGCGCTGGAGTGCGGCGACACAAAGCTGTTCGACGATCAGGAATAGCATACACACATAAAAGTATATTAAATCACATCAAATAAAAGGAGAAGAAGACAGTGGCGAAATTGTATTATCAGGCGGATTGCCAGGCGGAGTATCTGGCGGACAAGACGGTTGCGATCATCGGCTTTGGCAGCCAAGGGCACGCGCACGCGCTGAACCTGAAGGATTCGGGAGTCAATGTCGTTGTTGGTCTGTACGATGGCTCGCCGTCGTGGGCGAAAGCGGAAGCCGCCGGGCTAAAAGTGGCGACAGCGGCGGATGCGACGAAGATGGCGGACGTTATCATGATACTGGTAAATGACGAGCTTCAGTCCGGAATTTACGAGGAATCCGTGAAGCCCAATCTTGCGGAAGGAAAATACCTCGCATTCGCACACGGCTTCAACATCCATTTTGGACAGATCAAGCCTCCGGCGAACGTGGGCGTGTTCATGGTTGCGCCCAAAGGTCCCGGCCACACGGTGCGTTTTGAATACCAAGAGGGCAAAGGCGTACCGTGCCTTATCGCGGTGCATCAGGATCCCACAGGCGATACGCTTCAGGTGGGTCTGGCGTATGCGGCAGGCATCGGCGGTTCCCGTGCGGGCATACTCGCGACCACGTTCCGCGAAGAGACGGAGACGGATCTCTTTGGCGAGCAGGCCGTGCTTTGCGGGGGCGTTTCCGAGCTGATGAAGGCAGGCTTCGACACGCTGGTGGAAGCCGGTTACGAACCGGAGAGCGCCTACTTTGAATGCATTCATGAGATGAAGCTCATCGTGGATATGATCTACAGGGGCGGTCTTTCGTATATGCGCTATTCTATCAGCGACACGGCAGAGTTCGGCGACTATTCCATCGGAAGGCGTATCATCACCGACGAGACGCGCAAAGAGATGAAGAAGGTGCTCAAGGAGATACAGGAAGGCGATTTTGCCAGCCGCTGGATACTGGAGAACAGAGCGGGCCGTTCGGCGTTCAACGCGCGTCGCCGTGTGGAGCGCAGCCTGCCGGTGGAAAAGGTGGGCAAGGAGCTTCGAAAAATGTTCCCGTGGCAGACGGAACCCGAATTTTAATCACCGATAAAATCTGCCGGCAAAACAATCAGCCGGCAGACCGACAACCCCGAAAGGAGTTGCGATATGTCTGTTAAGGTAGATGTTTTTGATTCCACCCTGCGGGACGGCGCTCAGGCGCGCGGCATCAACTATTCGCTGTCCGACAAGCTGCATATGTTAAAGCTGCTGGACGGTCTCGGCGTGGACTATATTGAAGCGGGCAACCCCGCCTCCAACCCCAAGGAGCGGCAGTTCTTTGAAGAAGCGGGTAAGCTGGAGCTGAAAAACGCCCGGCTGGTGGCCTTCGGAAGCACGCGCCGAAAGGATACGCGGGTGGAGGAAGACGCGGGCGTGAAAGCGCTCACGGACGCGGGCACCGGTGCGGTGGCCGTGTTCGGCAAGGCGTGGGATTTGCACGCTCTGGAGGTTTTAGGCACCACGCTGGAGGAAAATCTCTCGATGATATACGACACGCTGCGCTTTCTGAAGGAGACGGGGCGTGAGGTGATATTCGACGCGGAGCATTTCTTCGACGGCTACAAGGCCAACCCCGGCTATGCGCTTGAAGTACTGAAAAGCGCGGCCAAAGCGGGCGCGGATGTGCTGGTGCTGTGCGATACCAACGGCGGCACCATGCCGAACGAGCTGGCCGAAGCAGTGAAAGCGTCGCTGGAAGCGGTGGACACCAAGCTGGGCATCCACGCGCACAACGACACGGAGCTGGCGGTGGCGAACTCCGTCACGGCGGTGAAACTGGGTGTGCGCCATGTACAGGGCACGCTGCTGGGATACGGCGAGCGCAGCGGCAACGCGCGCCTGTCGTCCATCATCCCCAACCTGCAGCTCAAAATGGGCTATGACTGCATCGGGGAGAGCATCTCGCGGTTGTACACGGTTTCCCGCGAGGCGGCGGAGATCACCAACCTGCCGTTCGATGAAACGCTGCCCTACGTGGGGCGCAACGCGTTCGCTCATAAGGGCGGCATGCACATCGACGGGCTGCGTAAGGCCAAAGGCAGCTTTGAGCATATCGAGCCGTCTCTGGTGGGCAACAGCCGCGAGTTTCTGTTGTCCGAAGTGGCAGGAAAGTCCGCCATGGCTGAGAAGCTTAAGGACGAATTTCCTGAGGTTGCGGCGGACAAAAATAAGGTGGGCCGCCTGATGGAGAAGCTCAAACAGCTGGAAAGCGAAGGCTACAGCTTTGAGGGCGCGGAAAGCAGCTTTAAGCTGTTCGTGATGAAGGAACTGGGGCTGCGCGAGCCCATGTTTTCGCTGATACACTTCAAGGTGAACGACGAGCCGTCGCATGCGGACACGTTCGGCGTGCACGCTGTGGTCAAGGTGAATGTGGACGGCGAAACGCGGATGGCGGCGGCAGAGGGCAACGGCCCGGTGAATGCACTGGACAAAGCGCTGCGTGAGGCGCTGGGGACGTTCTTCCCGGCACTCAACGACGTGTCGCTGACGGACTACCGCGTGCGTGTGCTGAACGGCAACGCGGCCACAGCAGCCAGGGTGCGCGTCGTCATAGAGTCCTCAAACGGCAAGGATTACTGGCGCACGATGGGTGTGTCGTCGGACGTTATCGAGGCGAGCCTTTTAGCGCTGATCGACTCCATCGACCACGTGCTGCTGAGTTAGGACAGAGATAATAATAAGTAAGACCTTGAGGGCGCTGCACTCAAACTCCTGCTCCTTTTCTTTAAGAAAAGAAGCAAAAGATATAGGAAAATGCCTTAGGCATTTTCCTGATGGATTCTTAAGGGGTGTATCCCTTAAGCGGGGGTTAAAGGGGCGGAGCCTCCAAGGTCTTTGAACTCGACATAAGGAGAAACCGCATGAGCTACAATATAGCTGTGATACCGGGCGACGGCATCGGCCCGGAGGTGGTAAGGGAAACGATACGCGTGCTGAACGCCGCTTCGAAGAAATTCGGCTTCGAGCTGAACTACACGGAGTACCTCGCAGGCGGCTGCGCCATCGACTCTGTTGGCAAGCCGCTGCCTGAAGAAACGCTCGAAGGCGCGAAGGCCAGCGACGCGGTGCTGCTGGGCGCGGTGGGCGGCGACAAATGGGATACGCTGCCGTCCGACATGCGGCCGGAAAAAGCGCTGCTGGGCCTGCGCGGCGAGTTGGGATTGTTTGCGAACCTGCGCCCCGCAGTGCTGTTCAACCAACTGGCATCGGCCTGCCCGCTGAAACCGGAGCTGACCGAGGGCGGCCTCGACATCATCGTGATCCGCGAACTGACGGGCGGCATCTACTTCGGCAAGAAGGAACGCGGCGAAGACTGGGCCTACGACACCATGAGCTACACCGAACCGGAGGTGCGCCGCATCGCACACGTCGCCATGAAAACGGCAATGGTGCGTGATAAAAAGGTTATGAGCGTTGACAAAGCGAACATACTGGAATCGTCACGGCTGTGGCGCAAGGTGGTCGCCGAGGTCGCGGCGGAATACCCAGAGATCACGCTGTCCCACATGTACGTGGACAACGCGGCGATGCAGCTGGTGCGCAACCCCAAACAGTTCGACGTCATCGTGACGGAGAACATGTTCGGCGATATACTGTCCGACGAAGCGGCGATGATCACCGGCTCCATCGGCATGCTGCCATCCGCCAGCCTGGGCGAAGGCACGCGCGGTATGTATGAGCCGGTGCACGGCTCCGCGCCGGATATCGCGGGCAAAGGCATCGCGAATCCGCTGGCGACAATATTATCTGCCGCGATGATGCTGCGCTACTCGCTGGGGCAGGAGGACGCCGCCAAGGCCATTGAGGCCGCGGTGGACGCTGCGCTGACGGGCGGCGCAAGAACAGGGGATATCGCCCTGAAAGGCGAGGCCGCGCTGTCTACCAAAGAGATGACGGACAGAGTGCTCGCCGGACTGGAGGATTAATATGATCAGCGACAGCGTAAAAAAAGGCGCGGACAGAACGCCGCACCGGTCATTGTTCAAAGCGATGGGCTACACCGACAGCGAGCTGGAACGCCCGCTGGTAGCCGTGGTGCACGCCGCGAGCGAGATCGTGCCCGGCCACGCGCATCTGGACAAGATCGCCAAAGCGGTGGCGGACGGCATCCGTTCCGCAGGCGGCACACCCGTAATGATACCGTCCATCGGCGTGTGCGACGGCATTGCGATGGGGCACGCCGGCATGAAGTATTCGCTCGCCTCGCGCGAACTGATCGCGGACTCCATCGAATCCATGGTCACCGCGCACGGCTTTGATGCGGTGGCGTTCGTTCCCAACTGCGACAAGATCGTCCCCGGCATGCTGATGGCGGCGGCACGGCTCAACAGGCCGTCCATATTCTGCAGCGGCGGCCCCATGCTGCCCGGCAAGGATCTGCAGGGGAGAGACGCCAGCCTGACCACCGCCTTTGAAGCGGTGGGCGCGTATACCGCGGGCAATATGACAGAAGACGATCTCAAAAAGCTGGAGAACAGCGTTTGCCCCGGCTGCGGTTCCTGCTCTGGTATGTTCACGGCCAACAGCATGAACTGTCTGACGGAAGCCATCGGTATGGCGATGAGCGGCAACGGCACCATCGCAGCGGTACACGGCGCACGCATCCGCTTCGCCAAGGAGAGCGGCGAGCAACTGATGAAGCTGCTGGCTGCGGATATAAAACCGCTCGATATCATGACAGCGAAAGCGTTTGAGAACGGACTGGCGCTGGATATGGCGCTCGGCTGCTCCACCAATTCGGTGCTGCACCTGCCCGCCATCGCGAACGAATGCGGCGTGGAACTCAGTCTTGATCTTGTGGACGCGGTCAGCCGCCGTACGCCCAACCTGTGCCGCCTTGCGCCCGCCAGCCAGACGCATCTGGTGGACCTGTACGACGCGGGCGGCGTGTACGCCGTGCTGGCCGAGCTGCTGGACAACAAACTCATTGACGGCAGCACGATGACAGTGAACGGCGTGACGATGGGCGAAGCCGTGAAGGGCTGCCGCATACTCGACACCAAGGTGGTTCGCAACGTGTCGGAGCCTTATTCCAAGGGAGGCGGGATCGCGGTGCTGCGCGGCAACATCGCCACGGACGGCGCGGTGGTCAAACAGTCCGCCGTGGCTCCCGAGATGATGAAACATCAGGGGCCTGCGCGCGTGTTTGAGAGTGAGGAAGAAGCGATCAAAGCAATATACGCAGGACAGATCCACGATGGCGACGTCGTGGTCATCCGCTACGAAGGCCCCGCGGGCGGGCCGGGCATGCGCGAGATGCTGGGGCCCACGTCGGCGCTGGCCGGTATGGGCAAGGACAAGACGGTGGCGCTCATCACCGACGGGCGCTTCTCGGGCGCGACACGCGGCGCGGCTATCGGCCACGTATCGCCGGAGGCGCAGTCCGGCGGCGTGATTGCCGTCATCGAAGAAGGAGATACTATCGACATCGATATACCGGCACGGCGGTTGCAGCTGCTGGTGGACGATGCCACAATAAAAGCGCGTTTGTCGGCGCTGCCCATACGGGAGCTCAGTGTGAAATCGGGCTGGCTCGGACGATACGCACGGCTGGTGTCCTCGGCGGACAAGGGAGCCGTGCTGCGGTAAAGGGGGAACTATTATGAAGTTGACAGGCGTTCAAATCATCATGGAGTGCTTGAAGCGCGAGAACGTGACGACCGTGTTCGGTTATCCGGGCGGCAAGGTCATCAAGCTGTACGACGCGCTGTACGACGAAAACATGATCGAGCACGTTGAGACGGCGCACGAGCAGGGCGCATCGCACGCGGCGGACGGTTACGCACGCGCCACCGGCAACGTCGGCGTATGCATCGCGACGTCCGGCCCCGGCTCCACCAACCTCGTCACCGGTCTCGCGACGGCGTACATGGATTCGATACCCATCGTCGCTATCACCGGCAACGTCCCGGCGGACCTGCTGGGACGGGACAGCTTTCAGGAAGTGGACATCATGGGCGTCACGATGCCCATCACCAAGCACAACTACCAAATCAAGAGCGTGGATAAGATATCCGAGGTGTTCCGCGAGGCATTCGCGTTCGCGCGGTCGGGGCGTCCCGGCCCGGTGCTGATCGACATCACCAGCGACATATTTACGCAGACAACAGACTATATTGCGCCGGATGGCCCGATGAATATGGCGTGTAAGCTGACTGACATACCCATCGAGGAGATAAAGCAGCTGGTGTCTCAAGCGGAACGCCCGGTCATATTCGCGGGTGGCGGCGTGGTGCTGTCGCACGCAGCGGACGAACTGTTTGCGCTGGCGGAGCGCATTGATGCGCCGGTGGCCTGCTCGCTGATGGCAGTGGGCTCATTCCCGTCCGGCCACGCCTTGAGTATGGGCATGGTGGGCATGCATGGCACTAAGGCCAGCAACATGGCGTTTCAGGCCTGCGACCTGCTGATCGTGCTGGGCGCGCGCTTCTCCGACCGTGTGACAGGCGATCCCAACACGTTTGCCGCCCACGCGAAGATCATCCAGATCGACATCGATGCATCTGAGATCAATAAGAACATTCCGGCGCACGTCTCCATGATACAGGATATCAAGTGCGCGCTGCAGCAGATCGTGGCGGCGGTGCCCGAAAAGTCACACGATGAATGGGTGAAGAGTGTGGCGGAGTGGAAGGCGGAGAACGAGGCGCACATTCCTATGGATCATATGCCGCGCAACATCATGCGCACGATCAATGAGCTGATGGGTGAGGACACGATCATCGTGACAGATGTTGGCCAGCACCAGATGTGGACGGCGCAGTACTACCCGTTTAAAAAGCATGACACTTTCGTGACATCGGGCGGACTCGGGACGATGGGTTACGGCCTCGGCGCGGCGATCGGCGCGCAGTGCGCCTGCCCCGGTAAGCGTGTGCTGCACATCACGGGCGACGGCAGCTTCCGCATGAACCTCAACGAGATGGCCACCACGACGCGCTACGAACTGCCGGTGATCACGATACTGCTGGATAACAAAACGCTGGGCATGGTGCGCCAGTGGCAGACGCTGTTTTTCAAAGGACGGCACTCGGAGACCACACTGCCCGCTATCGACTTCTGCACGATCGCCAAGGGCTTTGGCTATGCGCTGACGAAGAAGGCGGATACCGTTGATGGCTTCCGCGAGGCGCTGAAAGAAGCGCTGGAGGCGAATGGCCCCTGCCTCATCCACATCGAGATCGCGCAGGACACGATGGTGCTGCCCATGGTGGCGCCCGGCTCATCCATCGACAACATCGTGATGAGCATATCCTGACCGCGCAGCATGCAAATGAATAAGGCCTCCGGCGCTTGCTGGCGATTCAGCGGACATTGGAGGTCTTTTTGTATAGCGATATGGGATACGGCGGATTTGCTACACTCCACCCGGTTCACGCAGCAGGCACCAGAATTTTAAGTTGTGCTTCGGAATGGTTTCGGCAAGGATACACTTAAAGCCGTATCTTTCATAATAGGTCACGTTCTCCTGCTTATGCGTTTCCAGATAGACTGGCAGACTCTCGCTGTCCGTCTTTGCCAGAAAGCTGTCCAAAAGTGCCTTGCCGGAACCGGTGCGCTGCTTAGTAGGGTCAACAGTGAGGCTCCACAGGTAGTAGTGAGGCCGTCCGGCCAATAGCTTTTCGTGTGCATCGGCCACGTGATTTTCGCATTCGTCCACTCCGGGATACCTGCGGAGTCCAATTGCCAGCGGCAATATAAGAAATCCACACCTTACGAAATCCCAGTCGGACAGTCGGGTGTGGCTCGGTGGCAGGAATAATAGAACCCCAGAAAAATCTTCCGTCACCCATGCTTCTCCGTAGGTGAGGGCACTTTTTATGACGCACTCCATATACCAGACAAGCCAGCGTATTCGGCGTTTTATGTCTGGGAAATAGTGAATAAAAGACGGATAATCGAAAAAAGCATCGGCCACTACCCGCGCGGCACGTTTCTTGTGTTGTGGCATTAGATTGATGATCTCCATACATTGACTCCCTTCGTCATTTATTGGTGTATGGTTCGTGTAAGCCAGCTCCTGCAGCAGCTCACAAAGCTCCGCCGAGGGCTGGGCGAATTGATGCATCTGCGCATACCACAAGCCGTCCATGCAGAGCCGTACGAACGTACCCAGTTCCGGCGTGGGTGCCGCCACAGTTGTCTCGCGCAGAATTCGCTCAAACCGTGTTCTGATCGGCTCCAGTAGTTCCGGATCAATTTATCGGCTGAAAAGCCTGATCACATGCGGAATAAAGATGATCAGCCCAATGGTCAGTGAGAGGGAGGAGAACACAAGCACAGCTCCGGCGGCAATATCCTTGGCCTTCTCAGCCAGCGGATGTCGCTGCGTCGTGGCCAGATCGGTCAGGCTTTCAATGGCCGTGTTGATCATCTCCAGCGACAGTACACCGCCTGAGCAGATCAGCACGGCAGCCCATTCCCAGCCGCTTATGCGAAATATGAAGCCTGCGGCGACGATGAGCACGAAGAAAACCAGCATGATCCGAAAGTTACGCTCGGTCTTCAGCGTTTTGAGAATGCCTTTGAATGCGCAGAGAAACGATCTAAACATTTTGCCACCAACGAAACAAATACCGAATATAAATTATCGTTATTCATTATTATATCTATCGCCTGACAATACTACAAGCTCGAAGAAAATAAAAAAGGCTTCGAACTGAAGCCTTTAGGTACCAGATTAATTAAATGTGTTTGGCGCCTTCGTCGAAGGCCTTCTCGTTGATGGGGATGAGGTGCGCCTTGCCCTTGCCCAGCACATATTCCACGGCCTTGATAACGCTCTCCTTTTTCACCGCGCCGGAGGATGCGATATACGCGCCCAGCATCACGATGTTGGCGACGCGGGCGTTGCCGAGCTCCGTCGCGATATCATTGACGGGGACGTAATGCACCGTCACGTCATCGCGCGTGGCTTTCTTGTCGATGAGCGACGAGTTGATAAACAGGCTGCCGCCCGGCTTCAAGAAAGACTCATACTTTTCCAGTGAAGGCTTGTTCATCACGATGACCGCGTCCGCCTCGGTGACGACGGGGGAGCCCACCGGCTCATCCGACACGATCACGCAGCAATTGGCTGTGCCGCCGCGCATCTCGGGGCCGTAAGACGGCATCCAAGACACGTTCTTGCCCTCCACCATGCCCGCGTAAGCCACGATCTGTCCCATCAGCAGTACGCCCTGGCCGCCGAAGCCCGCGCAGATAATTTCGCTTGTCATGTCACTTGACCTCCTTGTACACGCCCAGCGGATAGTAGGGGATCATATTGGTCTTGAGCCACTCCAGCGCCTCAACGGGGGACAGTCCCCAGTTGGTGGGGCAGGTGGACAGCAGTTCGACGAGCGAGAAACCCTTGCCGGCCATCTGCGTTTCGAACGCCTTGCGGATGGCTTTCTTAGCCTTGTTGATGTTGGGCACGTCATGCAGCGACACGCGCTCCACATAGGCTGCGCCCTCCAGCGTGGAGAGCATCTCGGAAACGCGGACCGGATGACCGCAGTGACTGGCGTCGCGCCCGTAGGGCGATGTGGTCGTCTTCTGGCCCACCAGCGTGGTGGGGGCCATCTGGCCGCCCGTCATGCCGTATATCGCATTGTTGATAAATATAGCTGTGATTTTCTCACCGCGCGCAGCCGCGTGAACAATTTCCGCTGCGCCGATGGATGCGAGATCGCCGTCGCCCTGATAAGTGAACACGAGGTTTTCCGGGTGCACCCGCTTCGCGCCGGTAGCAACCGCCGGAGCGCGGCCATGCGCCGCCTCGTACATGTCGATATCAAAATACTTGTAGGCAAAAACCGCGCAGCCCACAGGCGCAACACCGATGGCATGTTCCTTTAAGCCCATCTCATCAATGCATTCAGCGACCAAACGGTGCGCGATCCCGTGGGTGCAGCCGGGGCAGTAATGGAACGGGACGTCCCGTATCACCGGGGTTTTTTTGAATACGACGGCCATGACTACATCGCCTCCTTGATTGCTTTGAGCTTTTCGACGATCTGGTTTGGCGTGGGAATGATGCCGCCGGTGGTGCCCACAAATCCTACCGGGCATTTTCCGTTCACTGCGAGCCGAACGTCTTCCACCATCTGGCCGGTGCTCATCTCCACCGCGAGGAACGCCTTACATTTATCCGCCGCGTCCGCAATGGGCTGCGAGGGGAAAGGCCAAAGTGTGATGGGGCGTATCAGCCCCGCCTTTATACCCAGTTCGTTACGCGCTTTGATGATGGCGTTGCGCACGATGCGCGCCGTGGTGCCGTACGCCACGATGCCGATTTCCGCGTCGTCCATCATAGATGTATCATACCGGATCTCGTTCTCGGTTATTCTGTCGTATACGCTTTGCAGCCGCGCGCTGACGACGTTCATTTCTTCCGCCTCTATATAGAGCGAGTTGATGACAGCACGGGGCTTGGAACCGTCGTAACCGGTGGCTGCCCACGTCTTGGGAGGCAGCTCCCGTTTTGAGGGTTCCTTAAACTCCACAGGCTCCATCATCTGGCCGATCATGCCGTCGCCCATCACCATAACGGGTATGCGGTATAAATCTGCGAGATCAAACGCTTCCATCACGCAATCCGCCGCTTCCTGCACCGAGCTGGGAGCCAGCACGATGATGCGGTAGTCGCCATGGCCGCCGCCCTTGACTGCCTGGAAGTAGTCGCCTTGGGAGGGGAGTATGCCGCCGAGGCCAGGCCCGCTGCGGACGATGTTGACGATCACACAGGGCAGCTCCGCGCACGCGATATAGCTGATGCCTTCCTGCTTCAAGCTGATACCCGGAGAGGAGGAGGATGTCATTACGCGCGCGCCCGCGCCCGCCGCGCCGTATACCATGTTGATTGCGGCGACTTCGGATTCGGCCTGCAGGAAAGTGCCGTTAACCTCCGGCATGCGCCGTGACATGTATTCGGGAATCTGGTTTTGAGGCGTGATCGGATAGCCGAAAAAGTAGCGGCATCCAGCTTGTATGGCTGCTTCCGCGATCGCCTCATTGCCCTTCATCAAAATTTTTGCCATGTTTTCCACCTTAAAATAGAATTTACAGCCCAAAAGCTGATTATTTTTCCACAGTCAGCACGAAGTCCGGACACATCTTGGCACAGCTTGCACAGCCGATGCACAGCGACATATCCGCCACCTCGGTCGGATTATAACCCTTGGCGTTAATCACCGTTTTGGACAGCACCATGATTTTCTTGGGGCATACCGTCACACACAGTCCGCAGCCCTTGCAGGCGTCTTGATTGATCGTTACCTTTGCCACAATCGTTTCCTCTCATATCATATTAAAGAATTCAGATTAAAGGATATCATATTAAACCTTTTAAAGTCAACGCGCTAATAAGGCGCATAGATGTGTTTTACGACAAAATTCATGGTATGTTCACGACAAACGGCATATGCATGTGATACAATAATTTGTCAGCAGGTTAATACCAAATGTGGTTGTATATCAAAGAAAATGACAGGGCATTATTGTGAGAGCTTCGTCGAATGGGAGAACATAACATGGATCTGAAACTGATTGGGAAAAATGCAATTATTACGGGTGGTGCGCATGGACTTGGGCGGGCAATATGCTTAATGTTGGCCCAGGAGGGTGCAAATATCGCGCTCAATTACAACAGCAGCGAAGAACGAGCTCAAAATACGCTGGATGAAATCACAGCGTTGGGTGTAAAAGCTGTTGCGGTAAAGGGTGACGTTGCGAACGAGGCAGACATGGCGCGACTGTTCGAAGAAGCGGAGAAAGCGCTTGGCCCTGTGACGCTGCTGGTCAACAACTCTGGCATCTGCCCGGTGGCGATGATCAAAGACATGGATTATGCGGAGTGGAAACGAGTGCTGGATGTCAACATGTCGGGTATATTCTTAGGCTGCCGCGAGCTCATCCGCCGGGTGACGGCGCGCGGCGATAAAGGCGCAGTGGTCAACATCGCTTCGTTGACGGCGTACATGGGTTCCAAGCGCGGAAAGACAGCCTATTCGGCCAGCAAGGGCGGCGTGGTCACATTCACAACGTCACTCGCGCGCGAGGTGGCTACGGACGGCATCCGCATCAACGCGGTCGCACCGGGTATGATGTATACCGAGATGACGGCGGATGTGCTGGACAAGGAACGGGAAAAATACAACGCTCAGATACCGCTGGGGCGCATCGGCGATGTGGAGGAGACCGCGCGCATGGTGGCGTTTTTGCTGAGCGACGCGGCCAGTTTCACCACTGGAGCCACCATTGATGTGACAGGCGGCATGATGGGACGGTAAAGGCTTTGAAGGTTGTTGCCTTGAGGCGGGCCAAATGGTAAAATGAAGCTTATGGTATGGCGCAAACCAGCCAGGATAGGGGAACATAAATGGGACTGATCAGGAATGTTATCGGCGGAAGCAACGAAGGCAAGGTCAAGAAGATTCGCAAGATTGCGGACGCTGTTGTCAAACTGGAAGACGAATACAGGAAATTGAGCGACACTGAGCTGCAGGCTAAGACGGTGGAATTTCGAAAGCGGTACGCGGACGGCGAAACGCTGGACGACTTGCTGCCTGAGGTGTTCGCGCAGGTGCGCGAGGCTTCGGACCGCGTGCTCGGCATGCGGCACTTCTATGTGCAGCTCATCGGCGGCATCGTGCTCCATCAGGGGCGCATCGCCGAGATGAAGACGGGCGAAGGCAAGACGCTGGTGGCCACGCTGGCGGTGTGCCTCAACGCGCTCACCGGCAAAGGCGTGCACGTCGTCACCGTCAACGACTATCTCGCCAAGAGAGACTCGGAGTGGATGGGCAAGCTATATACTTTTCTCGGTTTCTCCGTGGGGTTGATCATACACGCGGTACCGGCGGAGGAACGGCGCGCCAACTACGCCTGCGATATTGTGTACGGTACGAACAACGAATTCGGCTTCGACTATTTGCGTGACAATATGGTGATCCGCAAGGAGCGCATGGTGCAGCGCGACCTCAGCTTTGCCGTGGTGGACGAGGTGGACAGCATACTGATCGACGAGGCGCGCACGCCGCTGATCATCTCCGGCATGGGTGACAAGAGCACCGACATGTACGCGACGGTGGACCGCTTCGTGAAAACGCTTAGGGTTGAGGACGACTTTACGATAGACGAGAAGCTCAAGGCCATCAACCTGACGGAAGACGGCATCGCCAAATCGGAAAAGGCGTTCGGCGTGGAGAACCTTTCGGACGTGGAGAACACCGAACTCAATCACCATATCAACCAGGCGCTAAAAGCCAACAACCTGATGAAGCGGGACATCGACTACGTCGTCAAGGACGGTCAGGTCATTATCGTGGACGAGTTCACGGGCCGGCTGATGATGGGCCGCCGTTACTCGGAAGGGCTGCATCAAGCCATCGAAGCAAAGGAAAACGTAAAGGTGGAGCGCGAATCCCGGACGTTGGCCACCATCACGTTCCAGAACTATTTCCGTATGTACGCCAAGCTGTCCGGCATGACGGGCACGGCCAAGACGGAAGAGGACGAGTTTCAGGGTATCTACAAGCTGGACGTGGTGCAGATACCCACCAACAGGCCGATGGTGCGCGAGGACATGAACGACGTGATATATGCCACCGAGCCGGGCAAGTTTAGCGCTGTGGTGGACGAGATCAAGCGTGTGCATGCCACGGGCCGGCCGGTGCTGGTGGGTACCGTGTCGGTGGAAAAGTCCGAGCGGCTGTCCGGCATGCTTCTGCGCACCGGCGTGAAGCATAACGTGCTCAACGCGAAGAACCATGAGAAGGAAGCGCTGATCGTCGCGCAGGCGGGCAAGAAGAACGCCGTCACCATTGCGACCAATATGGCAGGCCGCGGTACCGACATCATTCTCGGCGGCAATCCGGATTTCGCGGCGCGCGCCGACATGCGCACCGAGGAGTTCACCGAGGAGCTGATCGAGGCGGCGGTGGGGCATGCGCCCACTGATGATGAGGATATACTCAAAGCACGAAAGCGCTATGCCGAGCTGTTGACCAAGCACAAAAAGGATATGCAGCCGGAGCACGACGAAGTCGTTTCGCTGGGCGGACTGCACATCGTGGGTACCGAGCGGCACGAGTCCCGCCGCATCGACAACCAGCTGCGCGGCCGCAGCGGCCGGCAGGGAGATCCGGGATCGTCGGTGTTCTTCATATCGCTGGAGGACGACCTGATGAGGCTGTTCGGCGGCGAACGTATACAGGGCATCATGACCTCCGTCAGCAAGGAAGACGACATACCCCTGACGTTTGGCCTTTTGACCAAGCAGATCGAGTCAGCCCAAAAGCGCATCGAATACCGCAACTATGAAATAAGAAAGAACGTGCTGCAGTTTGACGATGTGATGAACAAGCAGCGCGAGCTGATATACTCGCAGCGCCGCCGTGTGCTAATGGGTGAGGACGTTCACGGGAACATCATGGACATGCTGGAAACGCTGATCGACAGCGTGTTTACGGTGTATTGCCCGGAGAATACTTACCCCGAGGAATGGGACATCGCCGGGCTGACAGAATATTTCAACAAGATATTCCTGCCCAAGGGAACGCCGCTGTTTAAACCTGAGGAGATTGAGTCTCTTGAGCACAGCTCTGCCAAAGAGCGCATCGTTGAGACCGCTATAAGCTTCTACAAGCTCAAGGAGCAAGAAATTGAGCTGGGCGGGCAAAGCATGCGCGAGATAGAGCGCATCCTTTTGCTGCGCGCCGTGGATCAGAAGTGGATGGCACATATCGATGCGATGGATCAGCTGCGGCAGGGCATCGGTCTTCGGGCTTATGGCCAGCGCGACCCAATCATTGAGTACCGCCGGGAAGGCTTCGACATGTTCGACGAGATGATCCGCGAGATACAGGAAGACACCATCACGATGCTCTACCATGTCAAGCTGACGACCAAGCCCATGCAGCGTGAAGCGCCGCGCGTGGTGGAGCCGCCCAAAAAGGTGGTGGATTCCAGCGGCAACAAACTGGGCAGAAACGCGCCGTGCCCGTGCGGCAGCGGTAAAAAATTAAAGAATTGCTGCGGACGGGAGCAGTAGGGGAAAATATGCTGCAAGTTGATGATGCAAAACAAAAGATGAACGAGATACGCGGCCTGCTGGCAGAAGCGCAAAACGCGCTGGGACTGGAGTCACTTAAAAAGGAATTGGAAGAGCTTCAGGCCAAAATGGAGGAGCCGGGGTTCTGGGAAAACGTACAGGAAGCCCATAAAGTCAACAAAAGGGTCAAGCCAGTCGAGGATAAGCTCGAGCAGTTCGGAAGAATCTCCGCGCGTCTGGAGGATGCTGTGGTGCTGACAGAGCTGCTGGAAGAGAGCAGCGACGAGGAAATGTCAGAGGAACTGGCTGCCGAGCTTGTGACGCTGAAAAGGGACGTGTCCGAGCTGCGCTTGAAGGCATTGCTGCGCGGTGAATACGATTCCAACGGCGCGATACTATCGCTGCATGCAGGCGCGGGCGGCACTGAGGCGCAGGATTGGGTGGAGATGCTGTACCGCATGTACACCCGCTGGTGCGAGCGTAAAAAGTATACTGTCAAGGTGCTGGACTTCCTTGCGGGCGATGAGGCGGGTGTGAAAAGCGTCACGTTCGAGGTGATCGGCCTTAATGCCTATGGCTATCTGAAAGCGGAGAAGGGTGTGCATCGGCTGGTACGCATATCGCCGTTCGACTCATCGGCAAGGCGTCACACGTCTTTCGCGTCGCTGGATGTGATGCCTGATCTGGAAGACGACGACGCCGACATTGAAATTGACAGCGACGACTTAAGAGTGGATACTTACCGGTCGTCCGGTGCGGGCGGCCAGCATGTCAACAAGACGGAATCTGCCATCCGCATCACGCATCTGCCCACCGGAATCGTGGTGCAGTGTCAGAACGAGCGTTCTCAGATACAAAACCGCGAAACGGCGATGCGCATGCTGAAGTCCAAACTGATCGAAAAGCGCGAGAGCGAAAAAATGCGCGAGATGCAGGAGATTAAGGGCGAGATGAAAAAGATTGAATGGGGCAGCCAGATACGCTCCTATGTGTTCCACCCTTACAGCCTTGTGAAGGACCATCGGACGGGTGAAGAGACGGGCAACGTCGCCTCAGTGATGGACGGAGAGATCGACGCCTTCATCAACGCGTATCTCGCGGTGTCCTGACATGTACCGGGCGGTCATATTCTTTTTCAGCAGCACCGGTGAAACGCAGTGGGTGGCCGAAAGGATCAAGAAGCAGCTGGACGCCCGCGGCATCAATGCGGATATCGTGTCGATCGACAGTGTGGACAAAAAGAAAGCCGACTGGTGGATGGGAACCGCTGATCTGCTGGTGATAGGCTGGCCGCTTGTCCGGGGCGATATGCCGGAGCCGATGAAAGCTTTTGTCAATCAGCTCAGTCGAAGGAATCATAACAAACATATCCAGCTTTTTTGCACGACGCCATTTTATTCCGCAGATGGTGCATATGCGCAGCGCCGCCTCTTTTGGGACAAAAATCTCAATATCGACAGTACGGCGCATTTTTTAATGCGGACGAACGTATATCAGACAGCCATGGCCGAGCCGGACGGCGCGGCAGCAAAGCAGCTCGGTGAATGCGGACGGCGCGTGGACGATTACGTGGCTGCGCTGCTGGAAGGCCGTCTGAGAATTAAAGGGAAGCATCTTGGCTGGCTGGGAGCGCTGCATCGCGTGCTCTGGCGAATGATCAAATAAAGGTGCAAGTATACATGACCGGCTCGGTGCATATATTTTATTGTGCACTTTAGAAAAAAGGAGCTTTTGTCATGTATATTGAAGAACCGATTGAGAGGCCGGTCAATAAATCGCCGCACAAGATTGTGATCGATTCGCGGTCCAAGGTGGTGGTCACAGCTGTGGAAGACGTCGACAGCTTCAACGAAAACGAAGTTATACTGCTTACCAACCATGGCTTTATTACTATCACGGGTGAGGATCTTCACATCAGCAAGCTGAACCTGGAGGACGGACAGCTGGTGGTGGACGGCAAGATTCAAAGTATCGATTACGCTGACCACGAGGAAGAACGTGCCAAACGCGGCGTATTCTCGAGGGTGTTTAAGTAAGGAGCGCCGGTATGGAGACGACGGCGCCGCAGATTTACATATTCATGATCACGCTCTACGGCGGGTTGGCAGCCGGTGTTGTTTACGATATCTACAGGATTATTCGCAGGGCAGCCGGTAAAGGCCGCCGCTGGATCACTGTGCTGCTCGATGTGCTGTTCATCATAACACTGGGGCTCATCATGCTGGGGGTCATGTATCTCGCGAACGAGGGAGCGCTTCGCTTGTTCACATTTGTGGGCTTTGCACTGGGATTCGCATTGTATATGGCAGGGCTATCACTGTTCTTTGATTTTCTAGCGAAGAAAATCAGGCAGCGCTGGAGCAGATTTCGGGCTCAGAAAAAAGATTGAAAAATTCCGAAAGAATGCAGGAGACCCAGCCTTCTATGTCGAAATATTTAATTCACGGGTTTGTTATTATATGGGTTTAGGAGCGGCGTAATATAGATATAAGCCGCTGTGTCCGTAAAACGCGGTGCGTTAAGCGGAAAATGTGAGGGGTCATGAAAAAGAGGACGATTAAACTGAGGTTCAAGCTTTTGCTGTTGGCCTGTTTTTTGGCCTATATGGGCTTTGCGATCTATTCGCAGCAGACCAATATCGGCAAGCTTCTGGAAGAGCAGCAGGTGTTGGCTCAACAATATGAGCAGATGCAGACTGATCTTTCGCGCCTGCAGCATAAATCTGAGTACATGAGCACAAAAGATTACGTGGAAAATCAGGCTCGCGAAAGGTTCGGTCTTGTCTATGAGGGTGAGTTGATATTTAAAACAGATCCAGTATCCGATTAACTGATACTGATAAAGAGCGCTCCGGCGCTTTTTTGTATGCCATTATCATTTTGTAGAGTTATTTTAACAACAATGTGCTATAATTTTTGGCGTACTTGAATGGAGGGCATCAATGAAATATGCGGTTGTGGATTTAGGGACGAATTCGGCAAGGCTGATGACAGCACGCATAGACGGTGATGTGGTTGTCGCTGATTATAAAACGCTCAGGCTTATCAGGGTGGGCGAGGGCATGGTGGGAAGGCGCGTCATAGTACCGGCGGCAATGGAGCGTACGCGTCAGGCGCTGCTGGAATTCCTGGGCATCAGCAAAGAGCAGGGGGCAGATCAGTTTCTGTGTTTTGCGACCAGCGCCGTGCGCGATGCAGAGAACAGCGCTGACTTCACGGCATACATCCGGCGTGAGTGCGGAGTAGACATTGATATCATTTCGGGCGACAGGGAAGCGCAGCTGGGCTTTGCCGGCTGCATTGACGGTTTTGGCGGCATGTTCGACATTGGAGGCGGCAGCACCGAAGTGATGACTGGCACAATGCAGGAACCCGCGTACCAGCGCAGCTTCAAGATCGGCACGGTGCGGCTGCTGCAGATGTTTCCGGCGGCGGACGATGCGCACCCGGCTGCGTTCGATACTGCCCGTGATTATATACAAAGTGTATTTGAATACTTACCGTCGGCTGACGGGTTCACATATACCGCGATAGGCGGCACGGCAACGGCGTTGGCGGCAATCGACTTAAAACTGGTCGAGTACGATGCCCGCCGGGTTCACGGACATGTGCTCAGCCGCAAAACGGTAACGGATATTGAAAGTATGCTGATGAGCAAAACCAAGGAGGAACGCAAGCGGCTCATTGGCTTGGAAGAGAAGAAGGCGGATGTGATTGTGTTTGGCGCGATGCTGTGTACTGAGTTTATGAAGGCCGCAAATGCAAGCTGCATTGTCGTGAGCGACAGCGACAATCTGGAGGGCTATCTGAAGCTGCATTTGGGATTTATTCCGACTGACTGCTCATCGCCTTCTGGTACTTGATGACAGATTCACGATCGAGCTTATACTTTCTGGCGAAAAACAAAGCGAGGGAGAAGCATACCAAAAAACCAATCGGCAGTATCAGGCCCAGCTTCAGGTAAACACCGGCGGGCTGAGAGGCAGCGGCGTCGTAGCCCAGAATGCTCTCAGGGGTCTGGACAAGCGATGATTTGAATCCTATCAAGTCGAGGAGAGAACCAATGGCCAATAGCGCCGTTGACTGTGATACCTTATACAGGAACGTGGCGCAGCCGTAGAACATACCTTCCTTGCGTGTGCCCGACTCGTAGGCGTCCTTGTCGATGGTGTCGGAGATCATCGAATAGGGCAGAGACACACTGCCGCCCATGGAGAAGCCCATCAGCACGGCAGCGGGCAGTATCGTCAGGTAATGGTCGGAAACCCATTCGTGGGCGAACACATAAACGAAGAATAGCGCGGATACGGCGATGTTGATATACAGACAGACAATGAGCGCGCGCCTTTTATCCAGCCTTTTGGCGATGGCAACCCAAACGGGCTGCGCCAGCAGTGCGGTTGCAAACAGCGCCCCGAAAACCATCGCGATCTGGCGGTTCTCAAAGCCGAATGTAAACGTGAACACATGCATGCCCACCGCAACGACGATCGCCATCGCCATATTGATGAACAGCAGAGCGAGGCTGACGTTGCGGTAATCGGACAGCTTGAGCGCTTCCACAATTTCCTTGAGCATTCCGAGTATGGGATTTCGTTTCACTTTGGGCACAGAGTATACAATGCGGTGTTTGAACGTAAGTATCAGGCACGCGGCTGCACATACCAGCACGATCACCGACGACACCCACCCCATCGTGGCGTAGGCCTGTGGATTCAACTGACCATTCCGGTACAGGTCGGTCGGTCGGAAGAAAGTGGACATCGCAATGACGGAAGGGAATATAAATCCGAGGAAGAAAAACGCCGTCCGGTAAGACTGCACAGCGGTGCGTTCGTTGTAATCGGAGGAGAGCTCCGCGCCCAGTGCCATATACGGCGTGGTGTATATCGTGGAGAAGGCTTTGAACAGTATCAGAAGAGCTGCAACCCAGATCAATTTAACGGTGCCCGCATCGCCGCCGCGCACCTGCGGGTCCACCCGCCATATCAAAAAGTTCATCACCGCAAATCCGATGGAGCCTATGAATATATAAAACAGACGGCGTCCGAAAAGTATATTTTTGTTGGTGTGGTCCGAGATATAACCCATGACGGGGTCGGTGGCAGCATCCCATATCGTGCTGACGGAAATAATCAGGCCCGCAACCACGCCGGAAATGCCCAGCAGCTCCGTGCAGTAAAACAGGAAAAACCCGGACAGCAGCTGGAACGGTATCGCATACCCAAGGGTACCGATGCCGTAACCCAGTTTGACGCCGAAGGGTATCTTATGATTCACTGATGTATTGCAGTCCAATGCTTTATTATTCATACTTCAGCTGATATCCTTTTCTTTGCCAGGTCCACGGCGCATTGCCACTTATAAGCCGAAACGTGCGGGCTTTCAAAGCCAATACGGTAATCCACGGACTGATATTTGAATTCCAGATGACTCTTAAAGTATACGTTGATGCCCGACATCTCCGCAAGATTAAAAACGAACCGGCCGATGATAATATGATCGCGCGTCAGTATCGCTTTACCGCCGTCAACACGCTTAAAAGGCTCTTCGCGTTTGTTGGCACTAAGCAGTATGCCGCCGTCGTCAGCCAGCAGACGGACGGTCTGTTGACTTTCGTCGAACATATCACTGAGCCGTTCAAACTGCCATTTGCTGATATCATCCAGCCTGTCCGCGGGCAGCAAGCCGCTGTCCGTATGCAGGAAACCGTAAACGTCCAGCGTGAACCGCGCCTGGCAGGACACGCACCAGGCATCCTTGTCGGAGGATTTGACAGAACCCAGCGAACCGCACATGGGGCAGATGAACATCAGCCGTTCAATACCCTTGCAAAGTCCGGGTCCTTTATACGGTATACGCACCTCGTTCTGCCAATCATATTCGTTGTGTGCCAGTGCCTCTAGAATCCTTTTTTCCAATTCGGGTACGCTGAGGTTGCTTCCGGCTTCAACAACGGTTTTAAGGTGCACATCAACGCGGCCACGCCTCTTGTAGTCAGCCCAGCGCGGTTCGGACAGGTAGCCGCCGCGTATATTCGCCACGACGACAGGTATTTTCATCATATCGATCAGCCGGAAAGTTGCCGGGGTGATGGGGCCGGTCATGCCGTCCCAGTTGCGGCCTCCTTCGGGGAATATCCCCACAATACCGCCCTTTTTGACCAGTTCGATGATTTTGCGTATCGCAGCCGGATCACTGACGGATTTTCGTTTGGGTATATAGTCAACGAGGTTGAGCAGGCGGGCGAGCGTCTTATTCTTGAACATTCCGTCAGTCACAACAAACCGGATGTTGCGTAAAAACATACATTGGAGAAAAAGCCCGTCGAAGTTGTTCGTGTGGTTGCCCAGCAAAAAAAACGGCCCCTTTTTGGGTATAGGAGAAAGATCGGTGCGGTGCAGATTGTAACGCAGCCTCACATAAAGACCAAACGTAGCCATATAAAGAATAAGCAGTATGTATTGTGCCAAAATTTTGAACACGCTGGAGGATGTTGAACGCTTCTTCAAATCACTGATACTCCTTGGCAATCATAAAGACGGAAAAATATTGTGACAGCAGTCTCTTACTTCATAGATTATATCATTAAATCGTATGACGCAATGTTAAACTTATGTGAACTGGCGTAAGCATTGCCTGGACATAAAAAGAGAGCGACAGAAATCGCGCTCTCTTTTAGTAGCGTTTTTCAAAGCCCGATTATGACTTCTTCAATGCTGCTAGCTTATTTGCTGACCATGTCCTTGAACGCTTTGCCGGGCTTGAATGCCGGAGCGCTCGAAGCGGGGATATCGATCTGAGCGCCCGTTGCCGGATTCACGCCTTTTCTGGCCGCTCTCTGACGCAGTTCAAAAGAGCCAAAACCTGTCCACTGAACTTTGTCGCCGCCGGCCAGCGAGCTTCCGATCACATCAACCAGCGCAGCGAGGGCTGCATCGGTGTCCTTCTTGGAAAGTTGGGCTTTTTCGGCAACGGCTGCCACTAATTCTGTTTTGTTCATTTAATGTTTCCTCCTGAATAATTATATTTGAGTTTGTCGGGCGGAAAACTTTTAGCCCTCTCAAACTGTTACTCCATTTAAGCCGATCAGTATTTTATTGCTTAAGTATCGCTTTAGCTTCATCCCACAGCGAATCCAGCATATCGATACCGCATTGCTGCATGTCCACATTGCGCTCGGCCGCTATTCTTTCCACCAGCGCGAACCGGGCAATAAACTTATCTGTGGCCTTCTGCAGCGCTGTCTCCGGCTCGGTGCCCAGCAGCCTCACCACATTGACAGCAGCAAACAGCATATCTCCGCATTCTTCGGCCTGCGCGTCCTTGTCCGTTTCGGCCGTCACCTCGGCCATTTCCTCCCGAAGCTTGTCCATCGCCTGCGCCGCGTCGGGAAAATCGAACCCCACATGCGCCGCCTTGTGCTGCACCTTGCTGCTTCTCATCAGCGCCGGCATGCTTTTGGGGACGCTTTTGAGCACTTCCGTCTGCGACTGCTGACCGCGCTCGTCCTTCTTGATCTGCTCCCAGTTGTTCACAACATCCTGCGGCGTGTCTGCAACGGCGTCGCCGAATATGTGGGTGTGCCGGGATATCATCTTGCGGCAAATCGCAGTGGTAACGTCGTTGATATCGAACTCGCCCTGCTGCTCTCCGATACGGGCGTGGAACACCACCTGCAAAAGCACATCGCCCAACTCGTCGTAGAGCGCGTCCATGTCGTCATCGTCGATCGCCTCAAGCACCTCGTAACCTTCTTCAATCAAGTAGCGTTTCAGGCTCGCATGCGTCTGGGCCTTGTCCCAGGGGCAGCCGCTGCGTGATCGCAGCTTGGCCATTACGTCCACCAGATCCGAAAACAGGAAGCGGCTTTTGTGCACAATCTGGCAGGGAACGATTACCACGCTAGTATAATAACCGTAGGAAGGCGCGCCGTCAAGCTGACAAAGCAAAATGTTTTCGCCTTTTCCGCTGCACGTATCCACTAAAAACACCGGATATTCGTCTCCGTAGCTGCCGGCAAGCTTCAGCTTGAGGTCGGACGCCAGATAACGGCTGTCAATCTCGTTGATAACCAGCGTGACGCTTGTGTCGCTGACACGGGTGAAAGAGGCTGCCGCATGGATGCATACGCCCGAAGAGCTGTTAAGCAGACCGCTGGCGAACGCCGCGCTCAGTGCAGGGTCCCCATATGGTATCGCGCTGACGGTGCCGCCCGTTTCCAGCACCCGGCGCACCAGGGCTGCCGCTATGCGGTTGTGGCAGAAGTCTCCCAGCGATACAAATAACAGCTTGTCACGCATCAGGAACTCACAGGCGCTGTCCGTCAGCGTATCGAAGTCGTCCGCCGCTTCGTAGATGTCGTCCAACGTGCCATATTCGATATCCAGCGGGGGAGTGCCCACGCGCGATGTCTGCAGCACAACGGCGCTTGCGCCTTTTGCCGCCGACAGAACTTTATCGCTGATATATCCATCCGGGCCCATCCCGGCGATTGTAATATGCATGCCTTTATCTCCAGAAACCAAGTTTGTTCATCAGCCTTATCATGCGGCCCCCGCCGGGGATATATTCCATATCCGCTTTTTTGAGTGAACCGGTGATGAACAGCATCACGACATACACCAGCACTGCGGCCAGTATGGCAACCAGCACAGAAGACGTGTTACCGTGACTGGCAGACATGGTTTTGTACAGCAGATATGTCACCAAACCCATTGCGGCAGTGGACACCAGCGGCATCACAAATCCTGAGAAGAAGCGTATGTCCGGCTTGGTGAGCCGTGCGACGGAAATCACGTTCAGCACGGCGGCAATGCCATAACAGGCAGCGGTGCCGATGGCCGCGCCGTTAATATTGAGAGAGGGAATGCGGATGAGGACGATGCTCAGCACCACCTTAACGGCTGCACCGACGCCCAAATTGATCAGCGGCACAAACTGGTGTCCCGAACCCTGCAAAATGCCCGTCATCGTCTGCAGCATCGTCAGGAACAGTACGCCGATAGCGAGTATGCGCAGCAGTTCACCACCCACGGCTATTTCCGCCGGTGTGATCTTGTCGGACGCATAGAGCAGCTGAATGATCGGCTCGGCCAGCAAATACATGCCGACGGCACAGGGCAGGCCGATGAGCAGCCCCAATTTGAAACCCATCGCTGAGCGTGCGCTGACCATCGACTGATTTTTAAGCGCACGGGCTTCTGAGAGTGCGGGAACAAGGCTCATGCACAGCGCCAGTGACAGCACCGCGGGCATATTGATCAGCGGGTTGACAAGGCCGGTCAGCACACCATAGTTGGCTTTAGGCGTGAGCGGGTTGTAAGCGGAATAGTCTATACCTGCCATCTGGTTTGTGATGATGAAAGTGTCGGCAGCACCCACTAGCGGCATAATGCAGCCACCCAGCGCAATAGGCAGCGCGATAATGGCGAGATCTGCCAGTATCGAGCGTTTTGCCTGATACGCAGTGTTTGGCAGCATGCGCCGCTTATCCTGAATCTCTTGCTTTTTCCGGTTATAAAGTATGATAATCAATAGCAACGCCACAACTTCAGACAGCGAAACGCCCAGTAATGCACCCGCCGCGCCCAGATGAGGCGACTGTGGCGTCCACCAGAGAGAAGCAAAATATAAGCCGGCACCCAGTTTGATCAGTTGTTCCACAATCTGAGTTGTTGCTGTAGGCATCATCAGTTGAAGGCCCTGGAAATAGCCGCGATAAGCGGAGAGCAGCGAGACAAACAGCAGAGCCGGGGCGATCATCTGCAGTGAAAGCTTGGCTTCCGGTATTTTGGCGGCATTGGCCACCGGCCCGGCTACGCCCAGCATGATGATGGTGGAGAGTATGCCGATCAACAGAAGCACTTTGAACGCGGTCTGAAAAACCTTGTGCGCACCACGGTAGTCGCCTACGGAAACACGCTCGGACACCATGCGTGATATTGCGGTGGGCAGGCCGGCAGTGGAAATGACGACAAGTGCCGCATAGATGGGATAGGCGACCTGGTAGCTGGCCATGCCTTCGGTGCCGATGATGTTACTCAAAGGTATACGGAATACCGCACCGATTATCTTAACGAATAATCCGGCAATACCTAAAATGGCCGCACCCTTCACGAAACTCTTTTGCCCTTTGGTCATATATATACTCCCGTCCTGAGATGTATAAATTTACTAATCGTCTATATCTTTTGAATTATATTATAAAACCTTTCACTTGCCAATGCCATTGGCGCTAAAAAGAAATCTTTTCAATGCGTTCAAACTTCATTTTATATATAATCAGACAGTATACGGAACATGCGGGCCATTCATCAGATTGCCGTTAATGACGTATTGACATGCACGAAAACAAGGCAGACACCGGCAGCGCTGCACTTTAACCAGCATGCAAGATGAAGCGCCCGCTCGGGTTTCTTCAGCATTGATATTTGTGTAATGATACCGTTGATTTCATATATATATATCCCAAGATACACAGTGCGCTGCGGTGAAATTTGTTAGTTCGTTATGCCACCATATGCTTACATACGTTAAACTAGCAATCGCCCGAAATATATGATTTTCAAAGATCTTTTTAAGCTGTCTGCGCAAGCCGGAACTCCACT
>JAEZHF010000077.1 GCA_023416745.1 Bacillota bacterium | reverse complement strand
CATGTTCCGTTCTTTGATCAGTGCCCTGATCTGCTCTTTAGTCAACAGTCCCATACTTTTGCACCCCTTTTCATTTTATATCCTTAAGGGGTTCTTGGCAAAAGCACAAACTATTTTACACTACCGGTAGTTAGGTATGGAGTATTTTTCCGTAGGAGGGAGTGGTTTGATATTCAAAGTTCTGTAAACTAATCAGTCATATCAATTACATTTCTTTTAATTTCCCCCCGTTTATAAATACTCTTTTGCTTCTTCTAAATCGAATCGGTATTTCATTTCTATATATCTGCCTACGCCATCCAAACCTGGAAACAGTGTTTTTTCATTTATACCACACAAATCTAACTCACGGAGGATGGATTGTTTTCGGTCTGAGAGAATGTGAAAACCAAATATTATTTGGTTAAATTGTGTACCAAATCTACGTAAACCTTCTTTAGATTTATTTGAACGCATCCAATTCTCTTTGGTAAAAAAAGAGTCAAACGAATCTTCCTTTCGCCCCCAAACCATAAACATACTTGACTGTGCACTCATCCTCAAATCTGCATAGTATGGTTGATATATCAGCGGATATTCAAAAATCTTTTCACCTTGATAGATTTTATTAATCGCTTCATAAATAGTATATTCCTTCTGATCGCTATCGTAAATGGTGTTAATACGCTGATTCACAAAATTACTATAATTATACAGATGAAGCATCCAAACCTTAGCGTCTTTTCCTCCAATATTATCTTTCTGTTTATAATCTAGCTTATTGTCTTTACATGCAAAATACAGTGCTACTAATGGATTTTGCGACCAATCCAGAAACCTTGTTGGGACTCCGTAATGCTGTGCATACTCGGCCCATTTGCAGAGTTCTTCAGAGGGGCTTCTCTTTATGTATGCGCAGGCTTCCGCTATAAATGACTGCAATATTTGTTTTTCACTTGTATATGAAGTATATTTGCTATTATTGATAAAATCATTAATAGTAATATCAATATCATGTGTTTTTCTGAATATGGAAGGTATCATTTCGTACTCATTATTACTTATGCCGCGGTAAAGAAATTTACATACACAAGGAGAATTCAAAAACCCTTTCGTTGTATATGATTTGTTTAGCTCATTTATTATAGAAAGGTAGTCAGATACACAACTTATATTTTTCTTCAATATCATATTTTCCCTCCTCCACGCGACCTTTCTTGAACGCCATGTTCATCTCGTTGATCAGGCCAATGCCGCGCCCTAGGTATATGACGAGATCCCTCCCTGTTCGCAATGGTGTACCCAAAAGACGTATAAGCGCCTTCCCGCCGTAGGAACAGGTCTAAGTCATTAAGTAAGTTCATTAGGAAGCTCATAGATAAACTTGAGTAAGTACATTAAGAACTTTAAAACTAATTCTGATTGATCTTTATCCATAATCTCGAGATGATGGGTTGAATCATTTGCAAGACTTCTTATTTTATCGACCCAACCAACCGAATTCTTTGGCATATAGTGTTCAATTAAATAATCTACATAAAATTTAAAGCTTTGATTTTCTTTTGCTCCATTATCAACCGCAATGTGATTCAGAAGTGTCCTCGCTAGAATTACAGAAGCCGTAAAACAACCTGCTCCACAAGCTTTACGGCATTCGGTATATATTATAGAAATATTCTCCTGGTAGTGACTTAACATTATCGAATGGTAATATCTCTGGAAATGAAATCTCATTAATGCAGTCAAGTATTATAGGTTTCATACATGCTGGGCATTCTAAAACATAATACAACGACTCCATTGAATGAAAGCTTCCATGGGTAATATCTATGTGCTGAATAGCAGCAACTAATTGATTGCAATGAGGGCATATTACAGAGACGTTTCTCTGCATAGATGAATCATTATAAATCTGCCAAAATAAATGATCACCTCTGTTACTTTCATATTCAGTGGAAATAACATCAATAGGTATTTTCATTTTGTGGTCATACTCCATTTCTACCTTAATGCTCTATATTCAATAATCCAACCCCAATGTTCGACAAAATACTACCAATATCCTTCCTATATCTGGACAATATTGCCTCCCGTTTAAGCGTCGCCCTTCCCCGCCCGCCAACCCGCCTGATTCTGTCATGCGAAAGCCATTTCCTCAAGGGGAAGGTGTCTCCACCCCAAAAAGCCTTACATTTTTTGCGTATGCGGGAGCGAAGCGTCGGATGAATGTGTCGCAGCTGCAAGACACAACTCATCAGTCACCTTCGGCGGCAGCTTCTCCTCTAGGAGAAGCCATACGGTCACAGATCTTTCTACTGACTTTATTTTCTATATCTGTGCCATTACTCAACCGTCACCGTAACAGATACGGACAGCGTTTCAAGAGTGCCCGAAATGTCACTTTCGTCTGTCCAATATTCTAAATCTGCAGTCAACGTATACTCTCCCACAGGTAAGCAGCGCTCTTTATTTCCATATATCGTTTCATCAAACACCGTCATCAGATTGTCATGGACATAATCTTGCGTCCAACCTCCGCCTTTCTGAAATGGGAATATAATTTCCTGCTCCGGAGAAAATGATGTGCGGGTGGATTCGTTTTTATATACATAATTGTCATATTTTCCGTTGCCTGTTATGCGTAATTTGACAAGAGGAGTAGTATGATAAATTCCGGTATCATCCTGTCCATAGTAAGTCACAGACGCAAAACAATTAATCGGTTCATTTGTTTTATACTCGCTGTTTTCCACCCAAATAGACAGGCAGAACATTGTATTATACACGGAGTTGCCGACTGTTGCTTTCTTCAACTTCAATCATTTCCGGCACGCACGCCGCCAAAGCGACTGCCATCGTTATTATGAGTATGATGCAAGCTATCTTTTTCATGGGATCTCCTTCGTGCCAGTATCGACATAATCTAACTCACTCACTATTCTACAAAATACTACCAATATCCTTCCTGTATCTGGACATTAACACCTTATTAGCGTCTCCCATCCCCACCCGCCAAATGGCTGCAACCTGCGGGACGGTTTGGAACACGTCCCCTAAAATGCACACTCTCCCACCGCAGGGCGAGGACTCCCGTACGCGCCGCTTCCCTGCCCGCTCTGTGACGGCGCGTCAGGGATACCGCGCACTATGTTATCCGAGTTCCACCCCGCCGCATCGGACATAATCAAAAGGGCCTGCCAGCAGCAGGCCCCGGGATAAAGCGATCAAAGTGATATGGAAATTACACGGACATGGGCATAAACATATTCGTTTCTTTTCCGTTATCCTGGATCAGGCACGCAGGCGAAAGCTTGGATATGGCGAAGACTTGAACGTAATCTCCCGCTGCTCCTGCGAAGTTTAATGCGGTAACAATGTATATGCTCAGAAAAAAATCAGCCGGTAGTAGTACCAGCATCGGAATAAGCACAACACCCCATATCACGACGGGAGCCAGCGCCACAATGATAAAACTGTGTTTGTTGAAATAAGCCCCGCTGCCCGTACAGAAAAATGGAAACCTCAGAAAATAATCAGGTTTGACTCCGGAGAACCATTTCAGGAAGATGCCATGTATCAATTCGTGCACAATCATGTAAACCACGCACATTGCAACCGTCACCAGTATTGTGACCCCTGTGCCCCAATTGTTCTTTGTCGGGAAACCGAGCAGCATGGCCAGCCCGATCATCAACGCGGCGATGACCACGAACAAGACCTGTATCGCCAAATTGACTTTTGTGTCCTTCTTCAAGTCCATCTTCCCGTCCAACTGATAATTGGACGGCAGCTGCGCTGTGTTTGATGCTCTCATGATGCCTTCTTCATTCTTTGTCATTAATTCCCTCTTTCACAATATGTATATTGGTTTATTGCCATACGCCTCTGATTAATCTATGCTCATGCACTGTGCTCTCTTAGCAGGAGCAATCTTTTAACCTGCGGGCTTGACCGTTCCTCCAACGTTGCCCATGAATGCTTTTTCACCTCAAGCCCGGCCTTCCTTGAAAGCCACGATCATCTCGTTGGTCAGGCTGATGCCGTCCGCCTCCACCGTGATGTCCTCTCGGCGAATCCACTCGGCGCACTCCAGCTCGTTTAAATCCAGCGTGATCTCGTCAGAGCCGTCCAGCTCTGCGAAGAACCCCATCAGCAGCGAATCGGAAAAGGGCCACGGCTGGCTCTTGAAATAGCGGATGTTCTTCACCCGCAAGCCCACTTCCTCCAGCACCTCGCGGTGCACCGTGTCCTCAATGGGCTCGCCCGTCTCCGCGAAGCCCGCCACCAGCGCATACCGCTTGTAGATGCGCCCCGAATACTTGGTCATCAGCAGCCGGTCGCCGTCTGTGATACCCACGATCACCGCGGGCGAAATCCGGGGGTACACCATGTTGCCGCAGCAGCCGCAGCGCACCATGCGCTCCTTCTCGTCGTGCGCCATGGCCGCGCCGCACCGCCCGCAGAAACGGTTTTTGGCATACCAGCCGAACAGCTGATAAGCCGCCGCCGCCGCGTACGCGCGCGCTTTTGGCTTTTTGTAACGGAAATCCATCAGACTGACGTAGGCGTAATCCCCCTGCGGCTCGGGCGCTCCGCCAAGGAAATACTTTTCACCGCCGACGGAAAACAGATAAACGTACCAGTCACCGATGGTCTCCAGCTCGCCGCAAAGCGGGAAAGAGATTTCGTCCTGCATCTCCTTGATCATTATCGCGTTCTCTTTAATAAACATGACCCGGCTGTGCGCGTCCGGCGTCTCCTGACGGTATGTGTTGTCAAATATGTCGGGCTGTATGTCGTGAAGCATGTGTGTCACCTTTGCGTTTTGTGTAATCATTAACCGTTACAGTATACCACCCGCATGGGCGGTGTGTCCATTGTCACCGCACCAAAGCGCGTGTGCCTTCATATGATGCTGTATGAATTCATTCACAAAGGAGGCTCTGTCATGCAGCCCAAAACACTCAGGCAGCGTTACCGCGTCCCGCAGACGTGGAACCTGAACGCGCATTTCATCGCACCCAATCCCGAAACCTCGTTTAACCCGCAATCCGTATGCCCGCATGTCCATCCGTCCGCGTACGTGGGCCCCTTCTCATCCGTTATCGGCGACGTTACGCTGGGCAAAAACGTATTCGTTGCGCCGCTGGTCAGCGTCCGCGCCGACGAAGGCACGCCGTTTTACATCGGGGAGGACACCAATCTGCAGGACGGCGTGATACTGCACGGCCTCGAGCACGAATATGTGGACGTGGGCGGACGGGAATATTCCATCCATATCGGCAGCCGCGTGTCCTGCGCGCACGGCTCCCTCATCCACGGGCCGTGCCGTCTGGGCAACAACGTTTTCGTCGGCTTCAACGCCATCGTGTTCGGCGCCGTCGTGGGCGTCGGCAGCTATGTGTCGGCAGGCGCGCTGGTGACGGGCGGCATCCGCGTGCCGGACGGGCGCTTCGTGCCGCCTTATGCCATCGTGGACACGCAGGAACTGGCAGACGCGCTCCCTCTCGTGCCGCAGAGTCAGGCTGAGTTCGCGCGCGCGGTGATCCGCGTCAACACCGAGTTCCCCGGCGCGTATGCGATGATGTTCGGCCCCACGCGCTGCAGCTGCGGCGTCACCTGCGACCCTGGAGGCCTGCACCGGCTGCGCGGCGAGTAAACAGCATTCCGCATCCGTCAAGCCTGCCGCCGCCCCACAAAGCCCAGCCTTTCTGAGTCGCCTTTGCTGTGCGGCAAATACAACGCCGTCATTGCGCTGTGCCGTCGCGGCGGGTGTGTTTTGTCATCTTCAAGATAGAAGTGTTTTGGGGGTAATATGGTTACCCAGTCGTTGGGTTTTATCTCGCCTTGCCGGGCATTGCGCTCAAGGCTTTCAGTGCATTTAATATGAAAAGGGACGCATCTTTTTTCATGAAGATTTCCTTACCATGGTAAAAGGTATGCCCAGTAACAGGAGCAAAGCCATGTCGAGAAGTAACCCTTTCAATTCCTCTTGATTGAAACCGTTATGGACCAGATCGGAACTGATAGCTTCGTTCTTATCAAAATCAACAATTATTAAATGCCCGTCTTTTTTCAATAGGCTATATAATCTGTCCAAAATTAAGCGGCTGTTTTTTAATATGCAACAGAACCTGAGAGATGATAACATAATCAAACTGCAAATCACGAGGCGTTTCTTCAAAAAATCGCAGCAAAGGGTGCTCACACCTGATATATGCTCAGCTCTAATCTTGCGATTAACATGCTCAATCATTTGCTCGGATGCATCGACAAACAGCATTGATGCAAACAAGTCGGTTAAGCCGAAACCGACAAGGCCTGTTCCGCAGCCATAGTCCAAAGCGGTTTTTCCGTTTGTATCTTTGAGTTCAGAGCGTACTGCCTGCACAATGATTTTGGCTATATTCACACGGTCTTCAGTATCATATTGCTGTGCCATATTGTCCCAAATGCTATGAGTATCCATCAGCACCTCCTCATGAATTACATCATCATAGCATGTACCCAAATAACCTGCAAATCATACAATTTTACTTGAGACCAAGTGTTTGACTCCTGCCCGCATTTTTTTCATCCCCCCTTGCATCTTCTTGTCATTTGTTATATCATGATTTTACTATTCGTAATTATTATTAATTAAAGGAGCTTAAGACATGAAAACGAAAACCGCTCTTTGGACCGGCATCGGCGCCTCTGTCGTCTTCACGCTGCTCATATTCTGGGTCGCCTCCGGGCTTGGCTCCTTCCGCGCCGCGCTGCTGCCGGATCAGGGCCCTGCGTGGTATTACTGGAAGCTGCCCCGCCCGGAGGTGTGGGCCACCGTCACCATGTGGACGCTCTACGCCGCGCACCAGATACTGTGCTGGGTGTTCATCGCGAAGCTGCAAAAGGAAAAGCAGCAGCTGATGAGCGACAATATCGGCAAGTACAACGCTGCACTGCTGATCACCAACGGCGTGTTCATCGTGCTGCACATGCTGCAGACACGGCTTTTCTACGACGGCCTCGCGCAGTTTGTGCCGGTGTTCTCATCGCAGTATTCCGTCATCGGTATGCTGGTGCTGATGCTGATCATGGCGACGCCCAAGCGCGGCCTGTTCTTCGGCAAGAAAATCAAATTCCCGCAGCGCGCCATGACGGGCATATCCAAAACGCACGGCTATTACATCTCGTGGGCGCTGGTGTACACCTTCTGGTTCCACCCGATGGAAGACACCGCCGGCCACATACTCGGCTTCTTCTACATGTTCCTGCTGATGGTGCAGATGTCGCTGCCGTACACCAAGGCGCATATGAACATGAAATGGATCGCCGTGCTGGAGGGCGCAGTCGCGCTGCACGGCACCGTCGTCGCATTGCAAGCCGGCCAGACGCTATGGAGCATGTTCCTGTTCGGCTTCACGATGATGTTAGTCGTCACCGGCCTTTACGGCGTGGTGCGCTTCAAATGGCTGCGCATGGCGTTCACCGCCGTTTATATCGCCGCGGCGGCGCTAGTGTACAGCGGGCTCCTTCCCGGCAAAGACATCTCGCAGATCCACCAGATATTCTGGATACCCATCATACTCTACGGCCTTGTATTCGTGGTGGTGTGGCTGTATCAGGGCGCGATGACGCTGTTCCGCAAACGCAGCAAGCCCGTTGCCCCCGCCGCGGACTCAAGCGTGTCGGCATAGTCAGGCAAATAAAACAGCGCGTCCTTGCGTAATACTGCGAGGATGCGCTGTTTTTATATGGTTAAAATGAACAACTGATATTGACATAACTTAACACATGGCTCAATATATAGATTATATTAGTTTTGTGTTTCCAGTGCAAAATAGCTCGTTTCAGGGAGAATATATGAAAAAGAAAAGCAGTTTCGTAGCCCAAGGTATTTGGTTATTACTTTTCATTTTTATTTTTACTGCCTTAAGTCAAGCAATCGCACATGTTGCGCTTGCCGCCGACAGCGATATCATCAGCTTCCCCGACCCCAACTTAAAGCAGGCGCTGCTGGACAAGGGCGTTGACACCAGCGGAGACGGCGAGATCAGCCAGGGTGAGATGAAGGTGCCTTTTTCTTTACAACTGGCGTGGAAAAACATAACGGATATTACTGGACTGGAGTATGCCGCCGGGTTGAAAAGCCTAGATCTTAGAGGAAATAAGATTTCCGATATTGCCCCGCTGTCTACGCTCGCTCAGTTGCAGACCTTAACTTTAGGTGGCAACCCGCTGGAATCAGCGCTTGATTTCTCCGGTTTTTCGTCTCTTCATACCCTAGGGCTGAACGGCTTGGGTATCAGCGACCTCAGCGAAGTCAATTTTCCTCCACATCTTTATTCTTTGGATATTTCATCCAATAGCATTGACGACATCAGCGGTTTATCTTCACACACCAGTTTAAATTGGCTTGACGTCTCCCGCAATCAGATACATGCAATTTCAGTCGTTGCGGAACTGCCATATCTGACCGGTTTGAATATCAGCTATAACCGCATCGATAATATCACACCCCTCGCCGGGCTGAATTATCTGGAGAAAATCGACGCCAGTTCCAACTATCTGAAAGACGTCAGCCCGATATCCGTATTGCCTCGTTTGAAGACTCTGTATGTTTCCGACAACATCATCACCGATGTAAACTGCCTGTCTCCCCAAGAAAGCTTAACTGATATTAATGTTAGTAATAATCACATACGAGATATCAGCCCCTTATCAGGGTTATCTAAACTGACAAATGTGAGTATCGGTATCAACGAGATTGATGATATCTCCTCGCTTGAGAATATTGGTTCACTGAATCGTCTCTATATAGATGCAAATTGCCTTGACTTGTCGGACGGGTCACCTCAAAAGGCGATACTTGACCGGCTGAAGGCAAAAGGCGTTCAAACAGAGGGTATCCCCTCTAATCAAAGATCAAAACTCCTAAGCTTTAGTGACCTCAATCTCAAAAAAGCGTTGACTGATGCCGGTACGGACGCCAACGGAGACGGTGAAATTTCTTTTGACGAAATGCACGCACTGACCGGGACTCTTAACCTCAGCAACAAAAAAATAGTGTTTCTGGATGGTTTGGAGCACGCAATCAACCTGACATCATTGAATGTCAGCAATAACTATATCATGTATCTGCACGCGGTGAAAAAGCTGTCCCAGCTCGACACCTTAAACATAGACGGAAATTATGTTGACTTAAACAGCGGGGATGACAAAGCTATTCGTGATGCTTTGGACACTCTCGGCGTAAGCATCGGGACTGCCGCGTCTCAAATGAGCGATACCGTGACAATCCCCGATGCCAAGCTCAAGCAGTATTTGCTGGACATCGATGTTGATAAAAACGGTGACGGCGAGATCGGAAAAGGCGAACTTGCCAATCAACAGTGGCTCAATATATGGAGCATAGGAGTCACCAACCTTTCCGGACTGGAATACATGTACGGCGCGCAAAAAATAGAAATCGTCTATAATAACGTATCGGATATAACGCCTTTGGCTGGCCTGACTAATTTGCGGGAACTGCTGCTGTTTGACAACAAAATCTCCAGCGTTTCAGCGCTCTCAAACTTGAAAAATGTGCACACACTGAATCTTCGCAACAATCAAATCAGCAGTGTTGCGCCGCTTTCCGGCCTGACCTCACTCAAGGAGCTTTCCCTTGGCAACAACAAGGTTTCCGACATAGCGCCCCTGTCCGGTTTGGTCAGCCTCGAAAAGCTTGACTTGAATATGAACCGGCTAAGTTCCATCAGCGCGGTCAGTAATCTGAAAAAACTGACAGAGTTAACTTTGGCTGTTATGAATATCTCGGATATATCCCCCGTGGCCAATCTTAAGAATTTAACGCTGCTGGATTTAACACAGAATAACGTGTCAAATCTCCGCCCTCTCTCCGATTTAGCCAAGCTGCGATATTTGCTTTTGAGTGCAAACAATGTCAGCGACATCAGTTCCATATCCGGTCTGACGGAATTGGAGGTCCTGGATTTGGAATCCAATAATGTCAGCAACATCAACAATCTATCCCAACTTATAAATCTCGAAACATTGAACATATCCGCAAATAAAATTGCCGATATCAGTGTTGTTGCAAAATTCACACATTTGACTCAGTTTCGTTGCGGGACCAATCAGATTACGGATATTGCTTCCCTTAAAAACCTCATCGAACTTGAACATCTTGATTTGTCGGTTAATAATATACGTGATATTTCGAATCTGTCCGACTTGACAAACTTAGAGTATTTGAATCTTACCGGAACATATACACGTGATATCAGCCCCCTTTCGGGACTTAGCAAACTCAAGCAGCTTGGCTTGTGGGCGAACAATATTTCCGACATATCCAGCCTTTCCGGGCTTAAGGATCTGGAGTTTCTGGATCTGGACCGAAACCCTGTCAAGAATATCAGCGCTCTCTCCTCTCTGACCAGTTTAAAGCAATTATGGCTCACAAACTGCATGCTTGAAGATATAACGCCGGTAAAAGACCTGACCCAATTAGAGTCGTTAACATTAGAACGTAACAATATGAACATCGGCACCGGCTCAAACAACCTGCAGGTTATCAACAAGCTAAAAAGCGGAGGTACCGTTGTTAATTATTTGAATCAGAGACCAATGTTTCTGGTTTCTTCCACATATGATTTTGATTACTCGGCTCGATTCATAGTCGGCGTAATCCCCGGCACAACGGTTGCTAATTTAAAAAAGTGCTTTAACGGAAGCCAATATCTGCATGTATGGAAGCAATACGCCATGGAAGATGCTTTGGACAGTGATAAAGTGAAAACCTATATGTCGGTTGCGCTGGATACAGGCAATGGGACATATGACACAATGCCAGTCGTGCTGCTCGGCGATCCAAATTGCGATGGAAGTATCAGCTTGTCGGATTATACGAACATTCGGCTAGATATACTGGGGCTTCCAATACCCGGGAAATATATATCCGGAGCTGCTAATATCAACAGGGATGGGAAAATCACGATCACAGACTACGTGCTGCTTCGGCTTCATATACTCGGGCTCAAGAAGATATCGTGAAGGCTAAGTGGATGCTATCCCAAAAGGAGAACCTCCCTATGAAAAAGGTCATCATCCTCGGGGCCAGCAGCGGCATCGGGCGCGCGCTGGCGAAGCTGTACGCACGGGAAGGCTGCGCGGTCGGTATCACGGCGCGTCGGATGGATTTGCTGGAGCCGCTGGCGCAGGAGCTGGGCGCCAACGCACAGGCGGCGCGGATGGACATCTCCGTACCCGAAGAAGCCGCCAGCCAGCTGGACGCGCTGATACAGTCGCTGGGCGGCATGGACCTCATTATCATCAGCGCGGGTACGGGCCACATCAACCTCGGCCTCGAGTGGCCATCCGAGAGCGACACCATCAACGTGAACGTACGCGGCTTCACCGCTCTGGCGGGCGCGGCCATGCAATATTTCCTGCGGCAGGGGTCGGGGCACTTAGCCGCCGTCTCTTCCGTTGCCGCGCTGCGCGGCAGTGCGAACAGCCCGGCTTACAACGCCTCCAAGGCGTATATGTCCAGCTACTTAGAGGGGCTGGCGTGCAAGGCCAAAGCGTCCTGCAAGCCCATAACTGTCACCGACATACGGCCCGGCTTTGTGGACACCGCGATGGCGCAGGGCGAGGGGTTGTTCTGGGTCGCGCCGCCCGAGAAGGCCGCCCGGCAGATCGCGCGCATCATCGCGCACAGCAAGGGCTGCGGCTATGTCACCAAAAGGTGGGCTCTCGTCGCCCTGCTGCTCAAGCTGATGCCCAGGCGGCTGTATATCTCAGTTTTCAAAAACAGCTGACCGCCGCGGCATATCCCCCATTTCAATCAAAGGTTATAATGCTTATCGTCTTGCAGGCCTCCCCGCGCTGTCAACGGCCTGCCTTTTTTATCGCTCCGCTTTGTGACATGCTCACTTTATCCGCGGCGTCTTTTCAGGCTATACTAATAAAAAAGGAGGATTCAACCGATGAAAAGAGTTTTGATATACATAGCGCTGGCGGCAGTTCTGGCCCTCGCCGGCTGCACGGCAAACGACAACAACGCCCCGGCGGAAACGGCAGCCGAAACCCCCGCGCAAACGACAGCCGCCGCCGCTGATACGGCGCAGGCTCCGGTTGACCCCGCCAATACGTCGTCAAACGAGTCGCTCAACGCTGAAGCGTCACGAATAATAACGCCCGAAGACGCCCTCGCGCTCATCGGCACGCAAGGCGTAACGCTGCTGGACGTGCGCACCAAAGAAGAGTATGACGAGGCGTACATCGACGGCGCGGTGCTGCTGCCATATGACGAGATCGCTCAAACCATAGACAAGTTTGATATTGACAAGGATTCCACCGTCATCGTGTACTGCCGCAGCGGACGGCGCAGCGCCATCGCCGCAGCCACGCTGGCAGAGCTGGGATACACGGACATTTACGACCTGGGCGGCATACAGAACTGGCCGTATGAGACGGTGTCAGGCACGCCCTGAAACGTCTGCCACCAGGACAAACTAACCAAACGGAACGAATCACCTGTTCCGTTTTTTTGTGTCATTTCTCCCCCGCTGCCAATCACGGCGGGCGGAGCGTTACCCCCGCCCTTCCCCGCCGTTTACCGTATGCTCTGCGGAAAGCAAAACACGTTGCACGGGTCGTACATGCGCTTCACGCGCCGCAGGCGTGCGACGTTGCCGCCGTAATATGCCCGCATATAATCCTTGAGATTGCTGTACGGGAAGTTGATGAAAGACCCTGCCGTGACCCTTGCTAGCTGCGGGAAGTTGCGTTCCACCCATGCGATGTTCACGTCCTCGTACCGGTCCTCCTCCCACACGGACTGCAGCAGCGCAATATAGAGCGCGTCGCGGAAAAAGAACGCTGTCTCATACTGCCCCTTGTCCGCCACCGCACCGCCCAGCATATACAGCGAATAAGCCGTGAACACCGAGCCTTCCGGATAATCGCGCAGGCTGTCCACAAAGCGCCGGATGTCGCTGCTTTCCAGCGGCTGTGTCACGTAGCGTCCGGTGGACTTGAACTTCTCAGACGGCGGATAGCTGTCCTCAATGGTCTGTATGGCGTCGAAAAACGTCGTGCCCTCAAATGACGCTTCGCAGCCGGGCAGTGACGCCAGCGGCTCCACCGCCTCCATCGCCTCCTCCGGCGTGCCGTAAAACAGGCCGCGGCTGTACACCGCAAACCCTTCGTCCGCCGCATGGTAGAGGGACGCCTGCAGCGTCACCCGCTCGTTCGCGCTGGGCGTCCAGCGCTGCCATGTTTCCCAAAACCGTGCCTGCTGCGCCGCGTTGGTATCCGGGTAGTAAAGCTGCACGAACGTTACCACTTTGGGCTTAAAGTCCGGCAGCTTGTACGTGAGGCCGGTCACCACGCCGAAGTTTCCGCCCCCGCCGCCGCGCAGCGCCCAGTACAGGTCCTGGTTGCAGTGCGAATTTGCCGCCACGATGCGCCCGCATGCGTCCACCAGCTCCGCCGACACGAGGCTGTCGCACGTCAGCCCCAGCAGACGGCACGAGAGCCCCCAGCCGCTGCCCTGCGTCAGGCCGGATACGCACACCGTGGGGCACGTGCCGCTCGGAAACGCATACCCCAGCGGCCCCACCGCGCCGTACAGCTCGCGGTTGCTCACACCGCCCTCCGCGTGCACCAGATTATCCCCCACCGTTACTTTGTTCATGCGGCTTACATCGATCACCAGCACGCCGTTGCCGGTGGAATAGCCCTCGTAGTGGTGACCGCCGCCGCGCAGCCGTATCGGCGCGCCTATCTGCTGTGCCCACTCCACGCTGCGGGATACATCCTTTCGGTTCTCACAATACACAATCGCCCGCGGAAACCTTTGTATACGCCTGTTCCACTCCTGGCGCGCTGCGTTATACTCCGGATCTGAGGGTGTTATGATGTCGCCTTTAATGCCGTAAATTCTTTTGCTTGCCACAAATATTCCTCCGGTTTTCAGTCTGCTGTTATAAAAGTAATGGACTGTATATACTATGTGCGTGTACAGGGTTTGTGACAGCATCGGACAAGTCAATCAACGGCAGCTCTGAGCTCCCGTCACGCCGAAGATGAAAATAAATAGAAAATTATTCTCTCCTTCATTCGGACGTGCTTCATACCGACAATATGAGCAGACGAATTTAAGCTGCATTCAGGAGGAGAAATGAAATCATTGATAACAGTCAAGAAAAAAGGGGCGGGCAGGGTGTCTTTGGGGAAAAAGACGCTTCTCATACTCTTGCCAGTCATATTTGTCGCCCTTGCCGCGGTCAGCGCGTTAGAATATCAAAGCGCCTACAGCCTCAACACCAAAGAGATCAATGACAAGATGGCTGCCAGAATCGACGCTGTCATCAACGACGTGGAGCAGTCGCTCTCAAACCACAGCCGCATTGTGGAGTCTCTGGCCAGAACAACGGAAAAGGTGGGTCTGAGATTGCAGAGCGCCGACTACGCTGCGCTGCTCAAGGGCACGGTCAGCGTCAACAAGGAAACGTTCGGAAACGGCGTGTTCTTCGAGCCTTACGCGTTCAAAAGCAGCATGGAGTTCTTCGGCCCCTATGCTTACCGGGACGGAGGCGACTTAGTATATACCGAGGACTACAGCTCAGCGGACTAGAATTACCCGTCGTGGGAATGGTATACGGCGGGCAAGAAGATCACAGAAGGCGTCGCCTGGTCCTCCCCCTATTATGATGAGGTCACCGGCATCACCATGCTGACCGCCACCGCCCCGCTTTTTGACGAAGACGGCGAATTCATCGGCGTCGCGACGGGCGATATCGACCTGAGCAACCTGCAGCAGATGATCAGCGGCATCAATGTCGGTGAATCGGGATACGCGGTGCTCACCGATGCCTCCGGATTGTATCTCGCGGGCGTGGATGCGGACAAGATCATGACGCAGAGCTTGCAGGAGGACAGCGATTCCGGCCTGAAAGACGTCGCACAGACGATGCTGGACAAACCGCAAGATACTGTCGGGATAACGAATGCAAACGGCAAGAGCGACGTTTACTTCTCCCGCATACCCGAGACAGGCTGGATATTGGCTCTGGTGATTCCGCACAGCTAGCTTTATGCGTCGCTTAACGCGCTGCTCCTGCAGCTGCTGATCATACTGGCAATCGCGCTCGCTATCGTTTTCGTGCTCATATTCACCACCATCCGCAACATCACAAAGCCGCTGGCCGCCATCACCGGACTGATGCAGCGCGCCGCCGCGGGCGATTTCAGCAGCGACGTGGATGAGAAATATAAAAAGCTCAATGGCGAAACGGGCGATCTTGTGTCCGCTTACACCGCGATGGTGGAGAAAAAGCAAGGTGAGTCGCTGGTGGACGAGAAGATACGCCAGTACGAGAGCAGCGAGGTCGAAAAGCTGCTCCAAAGCCTGATCTCCCTGTCGAAAGGCAATCTTGGGCACCTGTACCACGCCGAACAGCCCAATGAGGACTTTCTGGTGGAAAGCGCCGGTATGTTCCGTCAGATCAGCGGCAGCTATAACGCCAGCGTGCAGGAGATCAGCACATACATTCACGACATCTCCACGGTGCTGGAAGCGGTATCCGGCGGCAGTCTGGATGTGGAGATCACCAGCGAGTTCAAGGGTGATTTCATGCATCTGCGGGATAGTGTCAACACCATCATCCGTTCGCTGAACCGGACGCTGTCCGAGGTCAGCCAGGCGGCGGATCAGGTGACAGCGGGGTCGCTGCACGTGTCCGACGGCAACCAGACCATCTCGCAGGGCGCCACCGAACAGGCCAGCGCCATCGAGGAACTCACGGCCAGCCTGACGCAGATCGCCGAGCAGACCCGGCAAAACGCAGAGAACGCGGGCAAAGCCAACGCGCTTTCCATCTCGGTGAAAAACGATGCCGTGAAGGGCAACGATCAGATGAAGGATATGCAGAACGCCATGCAGGACATCTGCGAATCCTCCGGCAGCATATCCAGGATCATCAAGGTGATCGACGATATCGTGTTCCAGACCAACATACTGGCGCTGAACACCGCTGTGGAAGCGGCCCGTGCCGGCGTGCACGGCAAGGGCTTCGCGGTGGTCGCCGACGAGGTGCGCAACCTCGCCGCCAAGAGCGCAAACGCCGCCAAGGAGACCACGGCGCTGATCGAAGGCTCACTCACTAAAGTGGAGGCGGGTACGGCGCTGGCAGACACAACGGCGCTGGCGTTTGAAAACATCACAACGGGCATCGACAACGCTGTGGCGCTGATCGGCGGCATTGCGGACGCTTCGGGCCAGCAGGCCACCGCCATCACGCAGGTGAACCGCGGCATCGAGCAGCTGTCGCAGGTGGTGCAGAACAACTCGGCCATCTCCGAGGAGACCGCCGCCTCTGCCGAGGAGCTGTCCAGCCAGGCGGAGACGCTTAAAGATCTGGTGAACCAGTTCAGGCTGCAAGGCGGCTCAACGGGAAGCCCCGCACCCGCCCCGAAGAAGCTGGCCCCCGGCGCGGACAGTGCATTCGCCGACCGCGACTTTGGAAAGTACTGATAAAAAACGATATAGCTAAAAAACCGGCGTTGCCATTCAAACAGCGCCGGTTTCTTTATTCCAGGGATACATCCCGGTCCATTGGTTCAAATACGGTTTTCTCTTTCAACAGCTCCGGCTGTCACTTAAACAGCGCGATAAGGCGGTCCCAGACGGTCTCCTGCTGCGTCTCCTCAGCGTGTGCAGCGGCCTCGTCCGGCTGCTTGATGCCGCCGCATTTGAACACGAACTGCACCAACTCCACATTGCCGTTCAGCGGCGACGTGAACGACACGGGGTCAAAGTCCTCTCCGGTGTACTCGTCCAGCATGTCGTCGATCTCCGCTTGCATGGTATCCGGCATATCGGCGGTTTCATCCGCCAGCTCGCCGGTGCCGTCGTGCAGCTCCGCCACGCCGTCATACAGGTCGCCCACGCCGCGGCTGAACGCCGACAGCCCCGCGTGGAAATCCGCATACCCGTCCGCCATATCGGTTACGCCGCCCATGTATTCGGCCAGCCCGCTGTGAAAGCCGCCGTAGTTGCCCGACAGCTCCGCCAGCCCGGATATGAGCTGATCCATCTGCTCCAGCCCGTCCAGCCCCGTTTCAATGCTGTCCGCCATGCCGCTCAGCGTGCCGGATATATCGCCGATGCTGCCGGACAGCGTATCCATGGTGACGCCCACGGCATCGAATGCTTCCTTGACGCTGTCGTACGTCCCCTTGGCCGTCTGCCCCGCCTCATAGCTGTCCACCAGCTCATCCAGCAAGCCGTGCTGGCCGGGGTCCGTCTGCGCGTACAGGTCCGTCAGCTGCGCCTGCGTGATCGTCGTATCGGGAATGTCCTGCATGGCGGCATCCAGCGCGGCATACGCGGGCACGAAAGCATCCTTCAAATCCACTAGCCCGCCGGATATGCCGTCCAGCCCCAGCGCCAGCTGTCTCAAGCCATCCGGCAGCTGGGTCAGCTCGTCCGGGTCGAAGCCCCCGCCGCCCAGCGAGGAGGCGATCTGCGCCAGCGCGTCCCTGATCTGCGCGGAAGCCGCGGTCAGTGCGCCGGAGCTGCCGCTCAGCTGCGAAAGCCCGTCTTTGATGTCGGCAGAGCCGTTCTTCAGCCCGTTCGCGCCCGACTTCATGTCGGCAACGCCGTCCAGCAGATCGCCCACGCCCTCGTTCAGGTCGGCTATCGCGTCCGTCAGCTGCTCAAAATCGCTGACCATATCGTCCGTGTCCGGCAGCTCCACGTTCATCGAGAACGGCATGGCGGTGATGTCGATGCCGTCCATCTCGAAGTCGCTGACCGTCGCGGTGAGCGTGATGTCCGCGTCCTTTCCCGGCATCACCGTGTGCGCGATTACCATGTTTTTGCCCGCGCTGGCCACCGTCGCTCCGGCGGATTCCACGCCGCTGCACTTCTCGCTGTCCAGCGTCATGGATATCTGCAGCAGGTAGTTATCGTAGAATACCGTGTCAGCTGCCTCGTTCCTGCTCGTCAAGATGATTATCTGAAGACTGCCGCTTTGCCCTGCCAACTGCTGCGGCGTAACGCTGACGCCGTCCAGATAATAGCGGATGTCGAACAGCCACGGCAGGTCCGCCGCCCCCATGTTGCCCTGATAGTAGAAGTTGCCTTGATGTGCCTCAAACGTGACGGTATCGTCCCGCTGCGTGAGCAGGCCGGTATCCGTGAGGTTCACCACCGAGCTGTAAGCGCCGTGGTCGGTGACGCTGCCCCCTTGAGCCACCTCAAAGTGGTTGACCACATACACCTCGGACACGCTGCCGTTTGCATTGAGGTTCGCGTACACCACCTCGTCCTTGCTCTCTGTCACCGCGGTATCCATCACAGCCAGTGCGACGCCCGCCGTATTGAGCATCAGCGCGGCGCACAGCGCGGCCGCCGTCAGTATCTTTGGTATTCTATAGCGCATGAGATGTCTCCTTACGATGGCTTTACTTTTTCTTAAACCCTGCTTTGAGCGTGGTTTTGCCGATGGCCTTGTCGAACACGACCAGCATCGCGGGCAGGAAGCACACCACCATCAGCAGCGACAGCAGCGTCCCGCGCCCCAGCAGCAGCCCCAGCCCGGATATCACGGGGTTGGTGGACGTGGCGTACAGCGTGAAGCCCGCGGTCGCCAGCGTCGCCGCCGATACCAGTATGGACTTGAAGTTGTCGCCCAGCGACTGACGCACGGCTCCCCGGCTGTCCATCAGCCGCCTGTTGCGCATGTAGTGGGTCGTCAGCAGTATCGCGTAATCCACCGTCGCGCCCAGCTGCACGGTGCTCAGCACCAGATAGCCGATGAACCCGATGGGCATGCCCGTAAAATACGGTATGGAGAGGTTGATCCATATGCCCGTTTCAATGGTCAGCAGCAGCAGCAGCGGCAGCGTAACCGACCGGAACGTCAGCAGCAGCACGAAGAATATGGCGATGACGGCGACCAGCGTGACCCGCGTGTTGTCCACCTGCACCACGCTCTTCATGTCGTACAGGTTCGCGCTCTGCCCCATGGAATAGGCCGCATCGCCGTAATAAGCCTTCGCGCGTGCCTGTATCTTCTCCACTGTTTTGAAAGCGACGTCGCCCTCCTCCGCGGTATCGGTGTAAACGATGATGCGCGCGTAGTTCTCCGAATAGAACTGCTCCGTGATCTCTTCGTCCAGATACTCCGGCGGAATGGCCGACCCCACGCTGGCGGCGTAGGACATAACGCCCGTTACGTGATCCAGCTGCTCCAGCTCTTCGCCGAGCTGCTGTTCCTTGACCACATCGCCGCGGGGCACCAGCAGCACCATCACGGTGGACTGCCCGAACGCCTCCCTGATGGCGATGGTGTCCCGGCCGGTGCGGCTGGTGGGCACGGCGTTTCCGTTGCCGTAGGTAAATTCCGTCTCCCGCTGCCCCATGAAACTCGGCACAATCAGCAGTATCACCGCGATGGTGACGGGCACCGCCAGCTTCATGAGCACCTTATGGATGCTTTTAAAGCTGGGCATCAGCGCGCGGTGCTGCGTTCTGTCGATAAGCTTGTACATGCCGAGCGTGAACGCGGGCAGAAACACCATGACCGAAATGAAGCTGAGCACGATGCCCTTCGCCAGATTGATGCCGAGGTCCGCCCCAATCCGGAAGTTCATGAACACAAGGGCTATGAAGCCGAACAGCGTGGTTGCCGCGCTCGCCGCCACAGTGGACATGGACTCCTTGACGGCGTGCCGCATGGCTTCGTTCACATCGAGGTGTTTCTTCCGGTTGTCGGCAAAGCTGTGCAGCAGGAATACGGCGTAGTCCAGCGAACAGGCCAGCTGCAGTATGGGGCTCACCGAATTGGTCATGAACGATATCCGCCCCAGAAACAGGTTGGTGCCCATGTTGATCAGTATTGATATGCCGATCACCGCGAGAAACAGCAGCGGCTCTATCCATGAGGTGGTGGACAGCGCCAGTATGATGATGACCGCGGGCACCATGATCGCCGCGGCGTTCAGCACCTCCGTCCCTGCCGCCTGCTGGACGGTGGCGAGTGCGGGCGCTTCGCCCCCCACCGCGTTGTCCGGGCCGATCAGCTCCTGTATGGCCGCGGTCGCCGGCTTCTCCATCCCCTCGGCAATAGTCACCGACAGCAGCGCGTTTCCGTCCTTGTAGAACGGCTCGATGGTATCGGCGTCGCCCATCTCCAGCGGCTGTTTGATATCCGTCACGTCGTCCAGCCACAGCACTTCCGTCACGCCGTCCAGCGCGGCGATCCTGTGCTTATAGTCCACCGCCTCCATGACGGATACATCTTTGAGCATCACGCTGGCGTTGGGTATCGACTGCGCGAACTCCTCGTCCATGATGCCAAGAGCGGTGGTGGATTGGGCTTCGGGCGGCAGATAGTCCACCATGTTGTAGTTCACATCCACAAAAAACTGCAGTCCGACGCAGACAACCGCCGCCGCGAGAAACATCGCGATGACCAGCTTTCTGTGTTTGATGATAATATCAGCGAATCCAGCCATATGCCCTCCCGGCAACATTGCATTGCATTTCAATCCATTTGGAATTATAATAGACACTGTGTTGGGTTACAACCAGCAAAAACCGTTCAACTGGATCGTTGCAAGACAACAAAAGCAAAAAGTGTTGGATAGGCTTATAAAAAGCGAAAGGTTCATCATGGCAAAAAAAAGCACGGATCAGCGTATCCGGCTGACACGCAAGCTGTTGAAGGACGCATTGGTGCAGCTGATGCAAAAGCAGCATATATCCGAGATATCGGTGCGGTCTTTGTGCGAGCTGGCAGATATCAACCGAAGCACATTCTACGCGCACTATACCGATCCGTTTGATCTGCTGCGCCAGATTGGGCAGGAAGTGATGGAAAACTTAAAGAGCCATCTTGAAAAGCAGGATTATCAGCACAACAGGCCGCTTTCAGCCCAGATGCTCACCCAGATTCTGGAGTACGCGAAAGACAACGCCGAGGTATTCAAGGTGCTGTTCAGCGAAAACTGCGATTTTGATTTTCAGAAGGATATTATGGACCTGTCCCAGATCGTCTCTTTTCAGCTCAACCCCAAATATGACGAACAGGTTCGGGGGTACATCACCGTCTATGGCATTACAGGCTGTATGAGCCTGCTGCAAAAATGGCTGCAGGGCGGCATGATCGAGCCGCCGGAGAAAATATCCGAGATCTTCCTCCAGCTGCTTTATCACGGCATTTTGAGCTTCGAGTGATAATAGGTGGTGTGGTGAAGCTGGCGATTTTGGGCTGCCCATAACTGTATTCGTCAGTTCAAACAACAGGGCTGTCCCCTGCGGATGCCGCTACTTCAGCTGCTCCGCGAACGCCGCCGCCACCTTGGGCATCTCTTCGCTGATCATGATGCTCTGCGGGCACTTGTCCTCGCAGGCGCGGCAGCCGGTGCACGACGGCGCGGCAGCCTCCTTGCCCTCCCAGCCGATGAAATGTCTGAACGACGCGTTGCCGTAAGCCGGGTCGTCATACGCCGCAAGGTCGTTGTACGCCGTGAAGTTGCGCGGTATGTTCACACCGAACGGGCAGGGCAGGCAGTACGCGCAGCCGGTGCACGGCACAGCGATCAGCTTCGCGAATGTCTCCTTCGCCGCGGCGATCACCTTGCGGTCCGCATCCCTCACCGAGCCCGCTGTAAAGGCATTGGCATAAGCGATGTTGTCCTGCACCTGCTGCATCGTGCTCATGCCGGAGAGCACCGTGGATACCGAATCCATGTCCCACAGGTAATCGAGCGCCCACTGCACCGGCGTCCGGCTGCTGCCGCTCCGTTCAAACACCGCGGTCACCTTGTCGGGCGGCGCGGCCAGCTTGCCGCCCATCAGGGGCTCCATGATCACCACACCGATGCCCTTGTCTGCCAGCCTTTTGAGCCCTCTCATGCCCGCCTGATGCTTCTCGTCCAGATAGTTGAGCTGTATCTGCCCGAACTCAAAGCCGTCCCAGCCGTCCAGTATCTCCTCAAATGCGGGAAAGTTGTCGTGGAACGAGAAGCCGATGTGCCCGATCTTGCCCGCCTGCTTGGCGCGCTCCGCCTTGCCCAGCAGATCGAACTTGAGCACCACATTGCGCCACGTGTCCGCCGACAGCGAGTGCAGCAGGTAGAAGTCGATATGCTCGTCATCCAGCCGCCGCAGCTGCTCATCCAGAAACCTGTCGAAGTCGCCTTCCTGTTGTATGAAGAACACCGGCGACTTGTCCGCGACGTATACCTTTTGGCGGTAGCCGTCCTTGAGTGCCTTACCCAGCGCCGCCTCGCTCACGCCCTCATGATAAGGGTATGCTGTGTCCATATAGTTCACGCCGCTGTCGATGGCATAGCGTATCATGCGCTCGGCTTCAGCGAAGTCCACGGCCTTGCCCGTGTTGCCGCCGCCCATAACGGGCAGCCGCATACACCCGAACCCCAGCGCCGATACCTTTTTGCCTGTTTTGCCAAACTGCCTGTATTGCATATGCGTTTCTCCCTCTAGTATCAAACATCCAGCACTCTGCCGAGTCTGCGCCGTCTGGCCGTCTATTCTGCTGACATCAGTATATGCCTTTGAGCAAACTCTATGTCAAGCCCCAATCTCAAGGTCCGCACAATAGGCAGAGATTCGATGTACCGCAATAAGTCAGATCAGTTAATATCTATTTTTTCTAAAATTCTCACCGCTTTAACCGATATATACGTTGGGAGGACTTAAATATGGAATATTATACTCAAAATAACCGTTTTTTCAACTATGACCTTAAGAAAGCTGACAAAACCAACCTCATCATCATCTGGATTCTGGTTGCCGTCGTCATCGTCCAGTCCTTTTTGCATGGCGAGGATATGCCCACCACGCTGCTGCAGTCGCTGCCGGTGGGCTTGCTCACGCTGCTGGTTTACGCGCTTAAGCTCCCGCGCTTTGTGAAATCACTGTTGTTCGGGATCATTCCGATGCTGGCCATATGCGCAACGTTCTATATGATGCCCTTTACGGTGGACCGCCATTATATGCTGCTGATGACCATAGCGGTGGTGACGCTCTACTTCAATCCCAGACTGCTGCTGGTTTTCGGCGGCATCAGCAATGCCCTGTATATAACGATGTATCTCACAATACCCGCTCAGTTTGTCGGGGCGGATACACAGTTTACATACTTTATCGCGGTATTCTGCATGCTCAACGGCCTGCTGGCGCTGATGTATTTCCTGACGCGCCGGGGCCGGGTGATCATTGACAGCATCACCGCCAGCAACAGCGAAATGAACGAGCTGCTCACCCGGCTCAAGACCGCGGGAGAGCAGGACAAACAGCAGATGGAATACCAGAAGGCCGAAGTGCAAAAGGTGCTGGCCAGTCTGAAGCGTCTGTCGATGGGCGAGCTTTCCTGCGATATCCGTCCGGAAGCGCCCGACGAAAGCCTGCAAGAATCCTACAGCCTGTTCTGCGGTATCGCCGACGAACTGCGAGACAGCGTCGGCACCATCCGAAGCTATATCTCCGGTATCACGGAGGTGCTGGGGCGCATCGCCAAGGGCGATCTCTCCGCCCGCATAGAGAACGAATACAAGGGCGACTTTTCGGCGCTCAAAGACTCCATTAACGAGATCGCGTCGTCGCTCAGCAGTGTGATCAACAGCATCAACACCGCGGCGGACCGTGTGAGCGCAGGTGCGGCGCAGGTATCGGAAAACAACCAGTACGCCTCGCAGCATGTCTCGTCGCAGTCGGGCTCGATTGACCGCCTCTCCGCGTCCATTACCAACATCTCAGCGAGCATCCGCGACAGTGCGGAGCAGGCGCAGCGCGCCAGCACGCTCACCGGAAAGGCACGCGCCGAAGCTGAGACGGGCAACGCGCGCATGCAGAGCCTGCAAACGGCCATGGATGAGATCAGCGCGGCGGCGCAGGGTATCGGCGGCATCATCAAGACCATCGAGGATATCGCTTTCCAGACCAACATACTTGCGCTGAACGCTGCGGTAGAGGCCGCGCGCGCCGGTATCCACGGCAAGGGGTTTGCCGTGGTGGCGGATGAGGTGCGCAGCCTGGCCAACCGCAGCGCGGAGGCCGCCGGCCGCACCGGAGACCTTCTCACCCGATCCGCGGAAAAAACGGAGGCGGGAACGCGCCTTGCCAGCGAAACAGCCGAGTCGCTCTCTCTGATAGCGGACTCGGTGAGGCAGGCCGCCGAGCTGGTGGACGAAATCGCCGTGTCGTGCGGAAACCAGGCGCAAGGCATGTCACAGGTTCACCATGGCTTTGATGTCATGTCCAAAACCGTGCAGGAGAACGCGCAGGCCGCGGCACATGTGGCCACAGTCAGCGAAGGCCTGTCCGGCCAGGCCGCTGCTCTCGTCAGCATGGTCAGCCATTTCTCATTGGAGCCTGTCCAAACGAGCATACACAGCGTCGGCATCCGTCAGTTGATGGAGCCTTAGCTTCGGTCCCCCCATGAAACGAAAGCGCCGGGAAGCCCAATCAGCTTCTCCGGCGCTTTTGTTTGCCCGATTGTCCCGTGGCGACTCAACTGTTCACCGGCGTACCCCGAAGCGCGTTTTCCACCGCCTTGAGAAACGCCTTCTTGTCGGCCGTAGCGCCCGATACCGCATCGATTGCCGTATCCTGCGCTTGAATCACCTGTTCCGTCATTTCCTGCCGGATACTCTCCCGTCCGTCCTGGCCCTTCACGCTTTCAATAGCCGTGATCTGATGATCCCTGACCGTGACAATGACCTCATTGCTCCAGCGATAGCAGTCGTATTTCCCCGTATACTCTCCGTCCGGTATGTCCGCCATGTTCACCGGGCCGATCTGCAGGTTGAGCGTTTGCTCCTTGCCCAGAAAGGCAACAACGGCAATGACGGCCACAAACACCGCAAACCCGATTCCGATCCACTTGAGCACCTTTTTCATGTCGCTTCACCTACCGTTAAGAATCTGCCAGCCAGACCACTGATCTGGTCTTCCCGTGCTTTGGATGTCCAGTTGACGATGCCCGTTTCGGCGATTATTGCGCCTTTGGACCGGAGCAGCTTACGCATCTGACTGATGGCCCGGCTTCCGCCCATCCACGGTTTCGGGAAATGCTGCGTCACAAAGCAGCCCGCCTGTTTTCCCGCAAGCTCTGGCAGCTGCGCCCCGTAAGCGGCCATGATGGGAGACAGCGAAAACCCCTGTACAGGCGCTCCGAAGATCACGGCGTCATATTGCGCCGGGTCGGGCACTGTCTTCAGCCGAACCGGCAGTTTGTTGTTCGGGTCTTCGTTTTCGGCTGTGATGCGCTCAATGACAGCGGTGTGCCCCTGAGCCGCAACGGCATCCCGAACTCTTTCGGCCACCGACAGTGTGTTGCCGGTGCGTGAATAGACGATGATTCCAATGTTCATGTTGGCTGCCTCCTTTGAAGTATATATTCCGTGAAATTGTCCACTTCATCATACAAGATTTCCATAGTAAGCCCGTTGCCGGAAAAATACAGCGCCAGCGCCCCGTGCAAAGCATATATGATCGATCTCGCAGCAATTTCAACATCCGCTTCCCTGAGTGTGCCGTTTTGCACGAGTCCTTTGTACGTGTCGTGCCATCTTTGCGCATAGCCAAAGGATTGTTGGTCCTCGGCGGACATCTCGCCGTATATCCGGAACGAATAGAAAAACCGGAAAACGTGCGGATGCTCCAGATAGTATCCCGCGTACATGCGGTTGAGCCGTTTGATCTCATCGATATCACACGCCCCGTCGCTCTGAACGCTGCCCATGTAGGCGATCATATCCCGTATCATCGACGCCTTGACATCCAAAAGCAGCGCGTTCAAGTCGGTGAAGTAGTTGTATATGGTCGCGTACGAATACCCGGCCAGATCGGCCACCTTCCTGACCGATACGCCTTCCACGCCCTCACGCAGAATGATCTCTTTTGCCGCTTCCACGAAATAGGTTTTCACCCGTTCGGTTTTAATGCTGTGCTTATCCGCATTGTCATGCGCCATGATATATCCCCTAAAAATCAGAATATTAACACTATATAATATTATTAACATTGTTAATATAATATGCATGCCCGTAAAAGTCAAGAGGTTCATTGGGATTTTATGTAGATATTCAGAAATGATGTTCCGTCGGGTCGAACCGACGGGGCTGGTCACACATCGGAAAACAACAAAAGCCAAAGCATGTAAGCTCCGGCTTGATTACATCCAGTATAAAAGGCGATTGGAGCGCCGCTACAGCTCGATCACGCTGCCCGTCGCGAGATAGCCGATGCGGTCTCCCAGCAGCTCCTGCAGTATGCCGTAGGCCCGCAGCCCAGTGCAGTGGCAGGTGTAATACCGCGAGCCCGTTGCGCGCAGCCGCTCCCCCACTTGCCGTGTCAGCCTGTCGTCTCCGCCGAATATCGACACGGGATTATAAAGGTGCATCCCCGCGATCACCACGTCCGGCTGTTTGCCCAGCAGCCGCTCCGCCTTCGCCAGTATGTTCACGATGCCGTTGTGCGCGCACCCGGCCAGCAGCACCGTTTTGCCGCTCTCGGATATCACAAGGTTCTGTTCGTGCCCGAACGTGTCGCGCACATAGCCCCGCTCCGCCTTCGCGTACAGCACATCGTTGGCTTTGCTCCAGCACTCCCGCTCCGTCACGCCGGAAAACAGCCGCAACTCATCATCAATCTCACATGCCTCGCCCGTCAGCACCATCTGCGGATGCTCTTTTAACGCCGCATCCAGACCGATGTATTTCTGGATCCCCATCACCTTCACGTAATACGGATCGATCGCGGTCTCCCGTACGTATACCTTTGCCGTGCTGTTCTTCTCCAGAAACGCCCGCAGTGCCCCGCCGTGATCGTTGTGTCCGTGCGATATCACCACCGTGTCCACCGCTGCGATATCCACGCCCAGCTTCTCCGCGTTGCGCAGAAACAAATCGCCGTCCCCCAGATCGAACAGCAGCCGGTGCTTCTCCGTCTCGATATAAAAGCTCAGCCCGTGCTGGCTGCCGTATTCGGGCGACACGGACGTGTTTTCCACAAGCGTGGTGATTTTCATGATGGCGGGCCTCCTGATGATATGTAACTGAAAACGCAACCATTTGTTTTTGTACAGATCTAAGAGAATACCAGCTTATTCGTTTCGAGATTCAGCATATTCATCTAACACTGTATCAGCCATATGTTCAATAAACTTCTGCTTCTCTAGTTCATAAACTGACTCATACGGTATATATGTACATGATTCTGAAAGAGGACCTTTTTCTAATAATGAAAACACAGGTCTGTTTATTTCTTGAAGTACCTTCTCTTTTTTATAACTTGGAGCCACAATATGTGCTTTAATATCTAAATTGGGCTGTAATGCCATTAAATCAGCCATACGTAAAATACCTGAATAAATTGATGTGGTATGTTCTACTTCAAATGCCCTAACAATCGAACGACCCTTAACCCATATAACATCAATTTGCTCTATTGTTGATAGTGTAGGCTCATCATAGTTTAATGGTAGATGACTTAATAATACTCCTTCTGAGGATTTCCAATACTTTAAAACTCGACCCCTATCAGATTTTGGTAACCAAATTTTCAACCCCATTCTTTCGCCAATGGCTGCCAACTTCGATTGAATAATTATGGATTCTCTTTCCGTACTTTCAGCTTCAATTTCTTCATCTTTATCATCGTCCGGAATAGAAACTTCTACTTCTTTATTATGTTGCGTTTTTACGATGTGAGTTTTTAATTTCTTCTCATCAGTCTCTGAAATCGGGAACTTCTTCATTTTAGATAGTTGCTGAAGTAGTACTTCTTCCAAAAAGTTTGCATCGAGCTGATCAAATGGAGTTAAACTTCCACGAAGTTTACCAGTCCAGGTTTTTGATGCCTTATTATGTTCTTTTGTAAAGCTTAGAGAATTCCAAATAAAGTCTTCATGTATTGGTATTGAATACTCGAAATCTAACCAAACTAGTGGCTTTATTTTAAATCTCACAACATACGGATCATCTGACTGATAAAAAATAGGGCTATTATCTTCAAAACATTTGCTTTCTACTTCAAAGATACCTATCCATCTAGATATTTTTGTTAAATAGCATATAAACCTGTCACCTGGTTTGATCTTTTTAGCAGGTTTGATTTGCCGAATTGAAAAACCGGAGATGGTCTGAGATGATTGCATAAATGCTTTATATGTCTCTGGCGAAAATAAATTTAAATAATATGCCATTCATTCCTCCAAATAAAAAGTATAATGAATTCCAAAATGATTACTTTCCAATCAAATCTAATAATACAAGTTTGACCAACAAAATACAAGTTCTGCATGATAGTAGGACCGATTGTTCTCTTCTTTTTAGAGCTATACGGCTAAAAATTCGCCTCCTCTGCACACACAGGTAGCGGTACATTCTAACACCTTAACCAAAGACCCCCTTCGGATGAGGGAGGTGGCAGGCGCAGCCTGACGGAGGGGACGGAGGGAGTGATCACACACCACCCTCACATGCGCCCACTAATACCCCCCAAACAAGTACCCCTCCATATCCCCCCGCACCTTCCTCGGTTTGAACGCCTCAACGGTCTCATCCCGCACCGGCAGCGGCACGTTCTGTCGCCGCGAGCACCAGTAGCGCAAAGCGTCCGGGCTGTGCGTCACGTCGTGCGGCTTGGTCGCCGCGTCGCCCGGCTTATTGGGGTCGTGCTGTAGCAGCGGCAGCGTTCGCAGCAGCGGAGCGCAAGTGGAGAATATCATCAGCTTCGGGCTGCTCTCATCGGCGCGCAGATACTCCTTCACCGCCAGCCAGCCGTCGATGCGGCGGTTGCCCGCCTTCACCAGCGGCACCCCGTTGTCCGCGAATATCTCCGCCGCGCTGAGTCCCGTGTCCTGTCTGCGGCTCCACAGGTCGGGCGGCGCGATCACCTCGCACACCTCCTCGCTGCCCGCGCTGAGCACCGCCTTGGCCGCCATCGCCACCGTTAGGTCAGGCCGCTCCAGACTGCGGTAGCAGTATGCCCGCCCGTCCGGCGCCACCGCAAACCACAGCACCGCCAGCATGTCCATGCCGTAGTCCAGCGCCGCGCTGCACCGCCAGTTCGGGGGTATTTCGAACGGCTCGCACACGTGCGCGTCCCGGCTGAACTCCGCGAAATACTGGCCGGAGAATACGTCCCAGTCGCCGTCCAGCCATGCCCGCTTGAGCTCTAGCGACAGCCCTTTGAGCTGCTTGACGTAGTCCGCGCTGTCCATCGCACGGCGCTCGCGCTCTGCGTCCGTCAGATTCTCCTGCTTCAGCGCCTTCATCGCTTTCTGGTAACCCGCGTCCCCCGCGAACAGCGGCGCGTTGTCCCACACCTTAGCGCGGATGAACGCGTAGTCCGACGGGTCCTCACCGGGGCGGTAGTCGCAGTCGATAAACAGCCGCTTCACCCATGCGTGGCCCACGCCGCCGGGGTTGCACGTGAGATACGTGCGCTTGGGGAACGGCCCCGCGCCGCGCACGCAGGCGTTCAGCCACTTGAACTGCGTCTCGGACAGCTGCGTCGCCTCGTCGATGAACAGCACGTCGTATTCCTGCCCCTGATACTGCCGCACGTCGTCCTCGTTGTCGCAGTACCCGAGCTTTAAGCGCGCGCCGCCGGGGAACAGGAACACCTTGTCGCCGTCGCTGTACCTTGGCCGCATGGCCGCTGGCAGACGCTCGTACGCGTCCAGCAGACGGCTGGTGTGGTTCTCGCGCAGCTCCGGGAACGTGCGCCGCACAATCAGCATGCGGATGCCCGGATGCGCGAACGCGAGATACGTCGCCTTGGCCCGCACCGCGTGGCTCTTGCCGCCGCCCCTCGCCCCGCCGTACCCCACGTACCGCGCCTCGCTGCTCAAGAACAGCGCCTGCTTGGCCGTCGGGTCTCCCAGCGCGCCCCGCAGCGCCGCTTCTATATGCTCGCCTTTTTCCATCCCCGTCTCTCCTTCCTGATCAAAAACAGTCGCATAGTGCGTAAACCGCTTGAAAAATAAAACTCCCGCATCATATAAATGCAGGAGCTGTTTGCATTGGCCCCATCCGCCGGGCGTCGCCCGAAAACCAGACCTCTATTCTTCGGACACTATGTCACGCTAATGCGTGTAGTCAATATACCTGATGGATTCCGGCAGATCCTTGACAATAATCTCTTTCATCTTTTTCGCGAACGGACAGGGATATCCAATCGGATTTCCTCTCTGTATGCAGGACGCGAAGACAATGGTGTCCGCGCCCCGGTTCACCAGTTCTCTGGCTCTCAGCACAGCCTTTTTGGCTGGACAGCCGCCGCAATTGATAAACCCGACGATCTCTATTTCTTCCTCCACGCCCTCAAAAGCGCCTTTTCTTTCTTGAATCATTTTGAAGTCGGTGGTTCCGGGACAGTAGTCCTCAGTCTGTGCACATCTGATAACCCCAATCCTCATATTAACCCCCTCATGTTTTTTACGGCAGCTATCTGTTTTCACAGCATAACAAAGGGAAGGGTATGCGTCAACATCTCGTGCGGCACAATCCCCTTCCCATGATTTGCGGCAATCCGGTTCCCGCCTACTCGTCTATATGGATCACGCTCACCGGGCACGACTCGGCGGCGTCCTTTGCGGAATCCTCCACCTCTGCGGGTATCTCCTCCACATACGCCTCCGCCAATCCGTCTGCGTCCATACGGAACACCTCAGGGCACGTCTCCGCGCACAGCTCGCACGAAATGCATCCGTCCTTGTCAACACTTGCTCTCATACACCCAAGCCTCCTTTAAAATAACAATGTATCCGTTATATTCTGGCCACCGCCCCCGCGACATATACCATCAAGCTTAAAAAACACCGGCGGCATTCGGCACCTGTCCATTGTCGGCCATTCGCGGACGTTTGTCAACATTTCCCGTCATGTGTTGCAGCCTACCGCGCAAACTTCCTGTACCGCCCGAGGTCGTACGGGGGACCGTCGCCCGCCTGCCCCGCTGCCATCCGGCTGCCGATGCCGCCCGTCGCCTCCAGCAGCTTGAGTCCCAGCGTGGCGGGCTTGCCGCTCTCCTCCCAATACCGCTGCAGATGCAGCATCGTCTTGGCCATGCACTCCGCCAGCGCACCGTTCGGCACAAGGTTCGCCTCCGCGTCCGCGCGGGAAACGTAGCCGCGCCGCCAGCAGTCCAGCGTGTCGCGCGTAATGTCCAGCGCAATGCACAGCCCCGCCAGACTGTAACGCCCCGCCTCTGCCGCCTCGACGAGGTAACCGTCTGCCCGCGCCTTCACCGCGTCCACATCCAGCCGCCACATGCCGTCCGCCAGCGCCGCGTACGCCTCGCCCGCCGTCATCCGGCTGCCGCTCATCCTTTTCGCCATATTCCCTCCTTGCAGACTGATACTTTTGGGCATCATACCACAGCACGTATTTCAAAACTGACCAACTTTTTACGATCCGCCATTATTATATTGAGATAACGGGTGCTGTCATATATAATATTGTCATAATATAGTCAGCAAGGGTTAATACCCGCCCTTCGGCGGCGCTTATCCCCCGCCGGCTCCCATCGTAAAACAATATCAAGGAGGAACCATGATATGCATAGATCACTGATACTGGGCATCATCGCCTGCTGCCTCGCGGCCGTCTCGGGCATGGTGTTGATTCTGGCAGGCGTGTGGATGGGCTCGATGTTTTCGTCGCCCTTCTTTTTCGATAGCATGCCGGATCCCATGTTCTCCGACATGTTCTCAAACATGTTCTCCAGCATGACCACGATCTACATCGTCGTCGGCAGCATTGCGATCGCTTCCGCGATACCCGGCGTCGTCGGGTGCGTGCTGTTCAAAAAGAACAGGAAGACGAGCGGCGTACTGCTCATCGTCGCTGCCGCTCTGTCGTTGCTTTCCGCGCTCATCGCGGGCGTTTTGTTCCTGCTGGCCGGCATATTCGCGCTATCCAAGGATAAGCCCGCCGCGCAGCCGATGATGGCTGTGCCGCCGCCGTACCCGGGTCCGGTACCCTATCCGCCCTACCCGCCATACGGCGCATACCCGCCGCCCCCGCCCCCGCCGTACCCGCCGTACGGAGCACAGCAGGCAGCACCTCCGCGGCCTTATCCGCCTTATCCGCCGTACAGTGCACCGACAGCGCCTCCGTCTTACCCGCCATACGGGGCTCAGGCTGCGCCTCCGTCTTACCCGCCGCAGGGTGCTCAGGCTGTGCCTCCGTCTTACCCGCCGCAAGGTGCTCAGACCGCGCCGCCGCCACCGGCAGACGGTGAGCGCTGATATGCGTAAGACCAGTCGTATACTCGGCATCATCGGCAGTGTACTGGCGCTCGTGCTGGGCGGCTTCGCTATCATCGACGCCTGCTTTCATACGTTCATGGACGACTTCTATGACTACAGCGGCGATTACTATTACGACGATTACTACTACGAAGATGAATACGAATCGCTGACGGCAGACAAGATGCTGCCCGCAGAGGAAGACGGCTATACCACCGAGCCTTATATCGATCCCTTTGCTATCAGCTCCGGCTGTTCCGTGGTGCTGGGCGGGCTGCTCGGCATACTGGGCAGCGTGCTGGCCAAGCGTTACAATACGGCTGCGGGTATACTTTTCATCGTTTCCGCCGTGCTCACCTTATTTTCCTCAGCCTTCATCGCCGGCGTACTGTTCGTGATCGCCGCGGTGTTCGCACTGAAGAGGGAACGCTCAGCCGTACCCATGATGTTGGTTCCCGTGTCCGGCTATTATCCGGCATATCCGCCCTACGGCGCGTATCCGCCGCCTTATCCCCCGCCCGCACAGACGCCCCCGGCGGATCAGGCGGTTCTAGGTTACCCGCCCTACGGCGCGTATCCGCCGACGTATACCCCGCCCGCACATGCCCCCGGTGGATCAAGCGGTTCCGGTTTACCCGCCTTACGGCGCGTATCCGCCGCCCTATCCCCCGCCCATGCAGACACCCCCGGCGGATCAGTCGGTTCCCGGATATCCGCACTACGGCACATATCCGCCGCCGTGGCCCTATGGGTATACGCAGCCGCCCGCGCGGCCTGCAGCAAGTCCGCCCCCAGCCCCGTCAGATACGGACAAAAAGGAAGCCTGAGCTGAGCGGTGCATCGACAATGGCAAATCACCGGATCATACGCCCTTCTCCGTCGCAGGGGCTGACAGTCTCATCATATCAAGAGGCATCGTAAAACGGGCAATTCAGCCCGTTTTTGTTTACCGTTCCCAATGCTGCCGGATAACCGGCACCCACCCGGCTCATCACTTTGACTGATTCGTTTTTCCTGTTAAAAAATAATGATCCTGATATTATTGTCTCATCCAATCCATATATGGTACAATTATTCATATAATGTATTGTGATAGCATTCACTCCTGTATATTCTAACCATATTCAGATGTCCAATGAAGGGGATAAAACGATGCCGGAACTCAATATGCTGGACTCAGGTCTCAAGGACAGCGTGGTGTATTGCCGTCAGTGCCGCCAATACGGCTTCAGCGAGATGAACTTCTGCATGACGTGCGGAAAACCGCTGATGAGGCCGCCCGCTCTGGCCGCTGCCCACATCGACAGCTTCTTTCTCGTCTTCTGCATCGCGGCACTGGCTGTCTGTGCCGTGCTGATGATGGCGCTGAATGGAATGGTGGCGCTCATCATCGCGGGAGCCGCCGCCATTGCAGCGTGCGTCGCTGTTTATGCGCTGCGCAGGCCGCTGGCCGCCATCCATGAGAAAAATCTCCTCCGCCGGTTATCCGCCTCAAGCGGTATGACGCAGGCCCACTCGTACATCAGCGATACGGTCAACCGGCTGGAACTGGCGCTGGCGGAAAACAATCTGCCCGTCTTTGAAAAGATGCTTTTGGAGAACCAGCACCTCAAAGGCCTGGACGCCGTCAGCTTCCTCGAAGCGCAGTACGCCTTCCAGAAGGGCGACCAGTCCGCGGCTTATCAGAAATGCCGGGAGGCGTTCGTCCGCCGCAAGGGCACCGCGCGCTATGTAGACCTGCTGAATGCGCTGGCCGCCGCCGGAATCAGGCCGGACGCCGAGCTGGCGCTGAATCTGCGGCCTTTCTCAGGCCAGATGGACCACCCCAAATATGCGCCGCTGCTCACGGCTGTCGCGGAAACGGAATACGATTCGCCCGCGGCGGATATGCGCATGCTCGACCTGGCCATCCGGTATACCGACGACGTCCGCTTCAAACTCAAACGGTTCTATATACTGACGGCTTTGAGCGATCCGGAGTCGCTGGACGCCGCATACCGGCTGGGCATGCCGCTGTTTGATGCCCACAGGAACGATAAAGCCTTCGTCGAAGCGCTCGTCAGCGTTATCAAGCGCGTCGGCGCTTTCGATGCGGCATCCTCCGTGGTCGTCAACCATTTCTACAGCGCATTCTGACAGTGAGGTGACAGTTATGAAACAGGAATCGCAGATATCTATGCAAGGCGCGGCCCCGTCCGCGAAACGCCCGGTCAACAAGAGCCTCATCGTGCTGGCCGCCGCAGTCATACTGATCGTCGCCGTCACGGCAGCGGGCATATTCGTCAACCGTGGCATGCAGGCGTTCTACAGCCTGGACGACAGCATTGCCGGTATATTGCTGACCGACAAAATCGGCGGCAGCGAGATGGAGCACACCGTCGCGCCCATGGCGGATGGCAGCCCGCAATACCTGATCTCTTTCCCGCAGCTGGGCGAATACACCTCCATCCGCTTCAACGACGCCCTGATCAAACAGCAGGACAGCCGCACGTTCACCGCGGATTTCGGCGACCTGCTGGCCTTCATCGACGACAACTATGATCTGGTGCAGGGCAGCTCGGCCTTGCTCACCTTCCCGTATACCGCAACCTCCGGCGCGGGCACCACCCGGCGCGAGACACTCACCATCGACTTCCCGATGCAGCTGCCCGAGAGCGTCGCCGCTCCCTCTGTGGACGAACAGGTGACCGGCAGCGACCGCATCACCGCCATCTCCTTCCCCGCCGTGCTGGACCGCTGTATCGTGCGCTTCAAGGACAGCTCCGTTGTGCCCGCCACGGGCAACAGCTTCACGTTCAACCAGGATAGCTTTCTGCTGGCGTCCGCCCCCGCGGAGGCCGATACGGTGACCGCGAGCCTGCCGTATACCATCTCGCTGCAGAACAGCGTGATATTCGATGGCACTCTGCCGCTCGAGTTCTCCTCCGTCCCCTTTTTCAGTGAGGAGTCGCTCATTCCGGTCATCTCGCGCAAGGGCATCAGCGACAACTACGACATCATGCTCAGCACAAAGGACAATCTCACCGCGGCCATCAGCGATTCGCTGTTCGAACCGGTGTCGGGCGGGCAGTACCGTCTCGACCGGCTGGCGGCAATCGGAAAATACGGCCCGACGCCTGAACAGGCCGCATCCAGCGAGACGCCCCTGCCTGAGAGCATTGCAGTCCCCTATACCGTCACGTACAGCTATGGCGTCCATGAGGTGTTCAGCAAGCAATACACGCTGGATATCGACATGCGCACGCCGCTGTCCGTCAACCCCTACAAGGCGGAATGCCGCACCGGCAGCGAGACGATCAGCGGTGTGGTGGCAGCCGGCTCGGTGGTCAAGCTGGACGGCAAGAAGCTGGAGCTCAAGGATAACGGCGACGGCACGATGAGCTTTGAGAAGGCCGTCACCGTCAAGGAAGGCAAAACCTACAAGGCCGCGCTGGAAGCCGCGCGCGAGGGCGAGCTCGTCAACAAGCAGGAGATCGCCATCAAAGGCTTAAAGCCGCTGGATTACTCACTGCCCACCAGCATCCAGGACAATCTCGTCACGCTCAACTTCGTGACCGACCCCGAGTTCTCCATTTCGATGAATATCAGCTTCTACCCCTACTATTCGCAGAGTGAAGAGTTTAAGGAAAAGAAGCTGTTCGATTCCAAGACTTCCCCCATCAAGGTGGCTGAAGACGGCACCGCCCAGTTCGTGTTCAACTTCTCGGAAGGGCACGGACTGTATAACTTCACCATTAAATGCTACGACAAGAACGGCAAGCAGCTGTACACCAAGAGCAAGGAAGTGTTCCACGAGACCAAGGAGATGAAGGAGGAACGCGAGTACAAGAAATCCTGCAAATACATCGACTACTATACCTACTGGTACAGCCCGTGGGACTATGTCGAAAAGAACGTGTGCTTTGAGGCCCGCGTAAACCGATTCATCACCGGCGGGTTCTTCATCATGGACGACGGCTACAGCTATTATGAGATACTGGTGGACGGCCAGTCCGACGCGGTTGTCGCTTTCCTCAAATCCCACATCGGCGACTGGGTGACCGTCTACGGCCGCGGAGACGCGTCTCCGGAATACACCGGCTATTACTACTACTACGAGTTCAACCTCAAGTACGCGGACTAGTCCATCCATCTGTCAGCCAACAGCATCAAGAAAAGCGGGTCATCATGCCCGCTTTTAGTATATACTCCGCGGCTTCCCTGTCCGCGGTACGCTTATTCGCATTGTAGAGGCGACCGTTGGTCTCCCGCTGTAAGAGTCGAGCGTTGTCCTACAGCCGCTGTACCGACGCACCTTGCCCGCGCCGCGTTCCCTTCGACCACGCAAAGTCCACCACCATCACCGCGATATACGCCGCAAAAACGCCCAGTGTCGCAAGCAGGAACCCCCTGCCAACAGAAAAATACAGCGACGCCAGCAGCAGCACCGGAAAAGCCATCGACAGCGCGATGCGCAGCGACCGCACCACAGCCCGCTTCCCCGTGAGCGCCAGCGGCTTGCTGGCGGCCAGCGAACCCGCCGTCATGAGCAGCGCCGGTCCCACCAGCGTGATGAAGGCGAGCAGCCCCGCCGCCAGCATCGTGATGCCCGCCGCCCGGCTGTGCGTTCGCGCCAGCAGACAGCCCACTATGCCCGCCATGCCGCCGACCGCACCCATAACCCCCAGCACCGGAGGCCACATGCCGCCTGTCAGCCCCAGCATCACCGGTACGGACGCCGCCAGCGCCAGCACACTGCCCATCATCCCCAGCGTTACGGACGCCCCCGTCAGCACGGCGCGGTCTACCCGCCGGGTCACCGTCACCAGCGCGGATATCCCCATGCACACGCACGCCGTCAGCAGCGACAGCAGCAGCATCTCATACCATCCCAGCCAAATCATAAGGGGTTCCTTTCAGTGTGCTATTTCTCTTTATTCTCTTTGATGACAATCATATCTTTAATATCAAATATTATCATTATAAAATAGCCCAACACGATGGCCCCACTAACGGCGATGAACATGGCCAAGCTAACATCGAGATAATGAGCTACCGTTAACCATATCGGGAAAGTAAGCCAGATAGCCAGCTTCAATATAGACCATTTATCAGCATTGTGCCACTTAATATGTATTTTTGAGAATATCCCTCCGAACAGCAGCAAAAGTGATCCCGCAACAGTGATAAAAGTCCCGGCTGCTGCGGCCAGCATCAATATACCTGCCGTTTTGCGTTGCCGCTTCACCAATACACTGCCGACGATGCCCGCCAGCGCCGACACCAGGCTGACGCAGCTCAAGACGAGTTTCAGCGCGTCATCTCCCACCGTAACGATATAATACACAGATACGGCCAGTGCGATGATACCGCCGCCGATACCCAGTCTGGCGGAAATGGTATCTGTTCCTATTTCTCCGATTTTACCGCTGCGCTGCTGAAAATACAGTACTAATTCAGTCAGAATAAAGTAAGCCATCCCAACACAGAAAGCAATTATGATAACGGGATATTCCAACATCAGAAAATCCATGGGCAGCCTCCGTCAATTTTCTTTCGGCGATTCTTGAGCTTGTTCCTTTGTCGGCACCAGCGCCAGCACGCCGCCGCATATCAGCAGCATCGGCCCGAATATGGTGATCAGGCTCAGCGCCGCACCCGCCAGCATCAACACGCCCGCGGCCTTTCGGTACCGCTTCACGACAGCGCCGCCCACAATGCCCGATACACCGCCCGCCACACCCGCCAGGGAAAATATCCACAACGGCAGCCCCAGCGCATTCACCGCCACCATTTCTGTGATACTAAGACCCAGCACGCCGCCCGCGATGCCCAACACCATCGGTGACGACACCCACGCGCCGTCCGTCCGGCCCATGCTGCGCGCCCGCACAAAGCGGACGATCATCACCGCCAGCAGCGCCCCCGCTCCGATCAGCAGCGTCAGCAGTATCAATGACACAAAAAACAAAATATCCATTATCTTTCAATCCTTCACGCTGATATATTATGGCTGTCCGCCGCTTGTGGACGCGTCCGCTGTTCTGCGCGTCTTCGTCTTTTTGGCTGTCCATTCGCGGTTGCGCTCCATGCTGGCCAGCAGCTCGGCCTCGCCCGCCAGCACGCCGTGGTGCCGGTGGTGCATCCAGTTCTTGATCAGTATGCGCAGCATTCCGAACAGCGGCGCAGCGACCAGCATGCCCATGACGCCAAACAACGCGCCCATCACGATGATGGAGAACATGATCCAAAAGCCGTTGAGCCCGATGGACTCGCCCAGCACCCGCGGCCCGATGATGTTGCCCTCCAGTATCTGCACCGCGATGCCGATGATCAGCACATACAGCGCGAACACCGGCGCGGTCATCATCGCCAGCAGCATCGCCGCCGCTGTGCCGAATATCGGCCCGAACGTGGGTATCATGTTGGTGACCGCCATGATGAGGGCGATCAGCGGGCTGTACGATATGCCCAGCAGCGCGCACGCTCCAAACGTCACCACGCCCACCGCCAGCGAGCAAAGCCCCTTACCCACGAGGAAGCGGTAGAACATGTCGTCCGTCACGCGCACGACAAACAGCAGCCTGTAATGCGACTTGCGGAACAGGTGCTCAGAGAAGGTGCTGAGCTGCCGCTTGATCTCGTCCCGAAACACCAGCATGTAGGCGGCAAAGAAGAAGCCCAGCACGAAGTTGTACAAAAAGCGCCCCGTACTGAGCAGGAAGCCCAGCAGCGCCCCCACGATATTCTGCGCCGCCCCGGCAATCACCGACCAGTATTCCGACAGCGCCTCGGTCACGGTTTCGGCGTTCAGCTGATCCAGTCCGGCGAACTGCAGCACCTGAGACAGCATGGGGTCCGCGCTCACACGCTGCAGCCACGCGTACACGCCCTGCGCATACTGAGGTAAGTTTTGGGTAATACTGCGCACGCTCTGCGCCACACCCGGCGCCAACATATACACGAACAGCACCAGCACACTCACCAGCCCCAAAAACGCCATCAGCGCGCCCGCCACCGCTGCCCCTCGTTGGCGCTTCGCCCAGAACCGCCGCTTTGTCAGCTGCCGCGCGATGAACGCCGACGGCCGCGACAGCAGAAACGCAATCACAAACCCGATGATGACGGGCAGCAGCATGCCCATGATAAAGCTCACCGCCACACCGATGCTCTGCCACACCGTACCGATGTTATTGATGACGCTGATCGCCGCGTACAGCGCCGCCCCTGCGATCACCACCACGACGGCGATACGCACATGATTGCTCTTGATCTTCTTCATGTTCCTCTTCCCTGACTGTTTGTATTGGGATTATATCACATTATGCCCAAGTGGCTGTGAACATGTCTCATTCCTGCACGAGCTCAAACGTCATCGTCACCGCCACATCGGCACACAGCATCGTCGTCAGCGGACAGTATTTCTTTTCAGCCAGTTCCGTGAGCCGCTTCATCGTGTCGTCGTCAATGTCGGACGATACCACGCGCAGACCAAAGGTAATCGCCTCAAACCCGGTGGGCGGATGGTCCCGCCGGGTGCCGCGCACGTCCACGTCGATATCCGTGATGGTCTTGCCGTGCTCGCCCGCGAGATACCGCAGTGTGCTGCCCAGGCACGCCGCCAGGCTCACCAGATACAGCTGCATCGGCATAAAGCCCGCGCTCTCACCATAGGGCGGAATGTAGTCCAGCGTCACCGTATGCCCGCCCGACTCGCCGGTGAACATCATCTTCTTGCCCGCGGCCGACTTGGCGCGCGCCTTCACCACTGCTCCCATGGCCTGATCCCTCCCTCATTCTGTTGCCTCCATTATACCGTGTTTTACGAGGTCTGCCAATGTCTTCCTTTGTTAACGGCTCGACATCCGGATAACTTTTAAACGCCACCGTACATGCGAAATTGAAAAAGCCCCCTGCCAACACCGCAGCAGGAGGCTGTGTATAATCCCGTAACTTTTGACGTTACGGCAATCAGTATTTCCCGAAATTGTTATCCGAGATGTCAATTCCGGTTGTTTTAATGGCTGATAGACTCCTTTCCTTATCTGTACCTTGAATCAGCCTGGGCTGGCTTTCGCCCGCGTCCCGCAAACTGAACTGCCCCACCATGTTTTTGAGCATTTCGGCCTGGCTGGACAACTCTTCAGCGGCAGCTGCCGTCTCTTCAGACGTGGCAGAGTTTGTCTGCACGACCTGGCTCATCTGCTCGATGCCGCGATCCACCTGCGCGATAGCACCTGCCTGCTCTCCCGAAGCACGGGCAATTTCGCCCACCAGCTCTACTGCTTTATACACACTCCGCACGATGGATGTCAACGCTTCCGCCGTTTCGTCCGCAATCTTCGTGCCCGCATCCGTCTTCTGAATCGAGCCTTCGATCAACTCCGTGGTCTCCTTCGCCGCGCTCGCACTTCGGGCCGCAAGGTTTCTCACCTCTTCAGCTACCACCGCAAATCCCTTACCATGTACGCCTGCACGGGCCGCTTCCACCGCCGCATTAAGCGCGAGTATATTCGTCTGGAATGCAATATCATCAATCACCTTGATGATCTTCTCGATGCTGCGGGACGCTTCGTTGATCTCGCCCATCGCAGCCTGCATTGCTTTCATCCGGCCATTGCCACGTTCCGCCTCATCTGCCGCCGTTGTCGTCAGCTCACTGGCCTGGTTGGCGCTGATTGCGTTCTGGCGCGTCTGCTCGGCAATCTGCGACACCGAGGCTGTCAGCTCTTCGATAGCGCTGGCCTGTTCAGTGGCCCCCTGCGATATTGCCTGGCTGCCGTCGGACACCTGCCGCGTACCCGCCGCCACCTGATCCGCTGACAAATTGATTTCTGAGAGCACCCCGTTCAGCGAGGCCGCTATGCCATTGATGGAATCCTTTAGTGTGGTAAATTCTCCTTTGTATACCGCAGCGATGCCAACAGTGAGGTTGCCCTTGGACATTTCGCCCAGCACCATTGAAATCTCACCAATGTAATTCCTGATTTCTCCTACAGCGCTGTGCAGGTTTTCGGCGATTTCGCTGAACAGCGCGTGCTGCTCTTCAGTAACGTCGTCCGCTTCAGCCACAATGATATCGCAGTTCAGCTCACCGCGCGCCAGCCTCTGCAGATTTACCAGCAGCTTATCCACTTCTGCAGACTGATATTTGGACTGCCGGTCCGCCACAAGGCGCGCTTCCTCCACGTTTTTGAAAGCCTGTCGCACCTCCTGGTCTAAAACGCCCGCCAGCTGACCGATTTCATCCTTTGATTTGATGACAATAGCCGCATCCAGATCCCCTGAGGCCAAAGACTTTGCAAAAGCAGCGGTCTTCTTGATGGGCTTAGAGATGGAAGAACGTATCAGGAATGTCAATACCAAAATAGCCAGCACTGTAATACCCACAAGAATACCGACAAGCAGCAGTGTCATCTGGTTCGTTGTTTCCAAGATCTCGTTGGTCTCAATCACCACTTCTATCGACCACGGCGTCGTGGTCTGCCCGATCGTAATGGGCGCGAAATAGCGGCGGACAACTTTGCCAGTTGACGCGGATACGTCCTCGCAGGTATAGGCTTCCCCGCTCTTTATAGCGGTCGTCTGGTCGTCAAGCGACAATGAGTCAGCGCGAATATCCCGAATATTCTTTCCCACCGATGCAGCGTCCTGATGATAGACGAATAAGCCGGAGTTGGAAAGTATGTTAACGAATGCGGTCTCAAACCCGCCCTTATCAAACTGCATGTTCTGCAAACTTTCCAGCGTCATATCAATGCCCGTGACAGCGACGATATTCCCGCTTTCGTCCTTAACAGGTACAGCGACAGAGGTCAGCAGCACAGTCTTGCCCCCCACCTCGTACTCATACGGCTCCAGTATCGTTTCCTGCCCCGAGTTTTTGGCCAGCAGGTAATAGTCTCCGCTGCCCGGCTCTTCATAGCCAGTCAGGGACGTCAAAGCGATCTGTCCGCCGTCATAGTACCAGTACGAAATGAATCGTCCGCTTTCGTCTGTACCGTCCGTGTTTTTATATTGGCTGTCCATATTATCAAGGGCGTTCGGTTCCCAACAGGTCCAGATTCCAAGATACTGCGGGTTTTCTGCCAGAAAACTCTTCATCAGGTTGTTGTATATATCTCTTCTGTCAGCTGTATTCAGTTCCGCAAATCCCTGCATTCCCTGTGCCACTGCTCTCGCTGCGTCTATGGACACTTCCAGCTCAGCATCGATGTGTGCCGCATCGCTTTCTGCCAGCGACTGCGCCCCGTTATTTGCCTGCGTTTCATTGTTGTTTGCGGTGATTACGATGATAACCGCAAACAACGCAGCCAAAACCGCCACCAGAACAGATATAATCTTGATTGTCAATTTCGTCCCAACACTTAAGTCTCTGAATTTTTTCATCCCCATCCCCCTTAACGATTGTTCTGCTATTTCACATATATACTATCCATAAATGTAATCGAAACTATTAACAATACGCTGAAGCGGTAGTTTTAGCCTCCAATGCCTCCCTCTTCCTTTCTGGAAAAACCACATAGACTTCTTGTGACTATGTCTTTTCGCTCACTCGGCTGCATTCACTGAGTATGAAGAGGATTTTCAATATTCTCAAGCCTGATAAACTTCTGATGCTTTGGTGTAACAGCAGCACAAAAAAAGCGCCCTCTGCAGAGCGCTTTGTGTTAATCCGTTACCTGTATCCGTCCGGGTATTGCCGATGGAACCGCCATGCGCTGGCGAGTATGTCCGAAATGCCGAATTGCGGCTTCCATTTCAGCTCCTGCTGTATCTTCGCAGATGAAGCAATCAGCACCGCCGGGTCGCCCGCGCGGCGCGGTGCGATGTCATACTCGACCGGCTTGCCGACGACGTCCGACGCGGCCCGGATGATCTCCAGCACGGAGTAGCCCTTCTCGCTGCCGAGGTTATACGCGCAGCTTGCGCCGCCCTTCGCCAGGTCGCCGAGTGCCAGCACGTGCGCGTCCGCAAGGTCCGTCACGTGGATGTAGTCGCGGATGCAGGTGCCGTCCTGTGTCGGGTAATCGCCGCCGAACACGCGCAGCTTATCGCGCTTGCCCAGCACGCTCTGGAATATGATGGGCACCAGATGCGTCTCGGGCGTGTGGTCCTCGCCGATGTCGCCCGCGGCGTCCGCGCCCGCCGCATTGAAGTAGCGCAGCGCCTTGTAGCGTATGCCGTATATGTTCGAGAAATCCTCCAGCATATTCTCAATCACCAGCTTGGTTCTGCCGTATACATTGAGCGGCGCTTTCACGCTGGTCTCCGTGATGGGAATATCGTCCGGCTGGCCGTACACCGCCGCCGTGGACGAGAATATAAACTTGTCAACGCCCGCGTCCATCGCCGCCTTGAAAAGGTTCAGGCTGCCGGTCACGTTGTTCTCGTAATAGTCGTAAGGAATCTGCATGGACTCGCCGACCAGGCTGCGCGCCGCGAAATGCATCACCGCGTCCGCCTTGTGCTCACTGAAGCAGCGCGCAAGGCCTTCCCTGTCCAGAAGGTCCGTCTCCACCAGACAGACGTCCTTCACGGCCTCACGGTGCCCTTTGGACAAGTTGTCCAGCACCACCGGCTCATGGCCGCTGCGCATAAGCTGGCGCACCGCATGGCTGCCGATATATCCCGCGCCTCCTGTTACCAATACCTTCATGGCTTCACCTGTTTAGATATCCCTTTCTGCGCAAACAGCTTGTCCAGCGTGTCCAGCGCGTAATCCAGCTGCTCCGGCTTGTGCTCGCTGATCACACAGAACCGCAGCCGTGCCTGGCGTTTGGGCACCGCGGGATAAACCGCCGGCGGTACGAAAACGCCCTCCTCCAGCATCATCGTGGACAGCTCGTAAGCATCGTTATCCTCACCCACCATGATGGGGATGATGGCCGTCTCTTTCGCGAGGCAGGTGTCGAACCCGCGCCGCTGAGCGCCCTCCACGAAATATTTGATATTGGCGTGCAGCGCGGCCACTTTAGGGTTGCCTTCCATCATGATCCTGACCCCCTCCAGCGCCGCGGCGGCCAGCGGCGGGCTGATGCCCACCGAGAACATAAAGCCGGGCAGCGAATAGCGCATAAGGTCGATCAGCGCCTGTTCCCCCGCTATGTAGCCGCCGCAGGTGCCGAGGCCCTTGGACAGCGTACCCATCTTGATATCCACATCGCCCGGCAGCAGATTGAAACAGTCGTCCACGCCGCCGCCGTTTTTGCCGATCACGCAGCTGGAATGCGCCTCGTCCACCATCAGGAACGCGCCGTATTTCTTCTTAAGCGCCACAAATTCGGGTATGGGCGCGATATCCCCGTCCATCGAATACACACCCTCGACGACGATGAGTATCTTCTCGTATTTGTCCCGCGCCGCTTTCAATAGATGCTCCAGCGCGTCGATATCGTTGTGCGGGAACACCTTGGTGTCACTTTTGGACAGCTGACAGCCTTGCGTGATGGAGTTGTGCGACAGCGCGTCATAGAGTATCAGATCGTGCTCATTGCAGAAGTTACCCACGAACGTCACGTTGGTGGAATGCCCGCCCACCAGCACGAGCGCGTCGTCCGTGTGTTTCCACTTCGCAATGGCCCGCTCCAATTCACGGTACAGCGTTTTCTCCCCCGCGATCAGCCGCGAGCCGGACGCTGATGTGCCGTATTTGTCTATCGCTTCCTTGGCGGCAGCGGACGTTCTGGGATGCCCCGACATACCGACGTAGTTGTACGACGCGAGATTGATGATCTCCCGGCCGGCCACGACGGAGGTGTCACGCAGCACCGAGTCATGCGCCACGAAGTACGGATCCTTAATGCCCGCATCCTGCAGGCCGATGCGCCGGCGTGCGTATTCCTCGTATTCCCGCGACGACTTAAAGTCGGTGATCGGGCGCACCTCCCGGGGCCTTATCTCCTCGCGGTTATCCTCAATGTTGTTGAGTTTCCTGTACAGCAGTTTTGACAGATCCTCCACCGTCGCGCAGGTGAAATACTCGGTATCCGGAATGATGACGTCGTACATCTCCTCTGCCTTGGAAAACACGCCGAGGCTGGACAGGCTGTCTCCGCCGAGGTCATCCACAAAGTGGTCGGTATCCTTGATGGAGGATGGCTCCATCCCCAGCACATCCGCGAACATCTGCCGCACCTTTTCCACAATGCTCTTGTATTCGGTGCTGTCGTAGGCCGCGCCGTTTGTTTTAGCCGATTGCTGGGGCTTAGCCGCGACATGTTTGATCACGCGGCCCCGTATGTCAATCTCCTCGAAACGGCCCTGCCCGCGCTCCAGCGTTTCCTTGACCTTTTGGCGGCGCACCTTGATGCCGTTGGCCAGCGGAAGCGGGTCCAGAGAAATACAGGCGCGTTTGATCTTTTTATATATGGGCAGCAGTCCGTTGATTCGCGCGATCTCCGCCACCAGCTCGGCGGCTTTATGCGCGTCGCCGGTGTCCTCACCCATATACACCACCAGCATCGTGTCGTCGTACACACCCTTCGTCGCGACACCTGTCACGCAGATGTGCTCCGTGTGCGGCAGCTCCGAGAAGCTGTCTTCCAGCTCGTCAGGGTACACATTTTCGCCCGACTCGCCCACAATGACGTCCTTTAAGCGGCCTTCAATGTAATAACGCCCGTCCACCTCGCGTACGATGTCGCCGGAGGCAAACCAGCCTTCCTCCCGCGCGATGTACACGCCGTCCACCATGCGGCCCGAATGGATGGCTTCGCCGCGTATCTGCAGCTCACCCGTCCTGTCGCCCGGCTTTTCATACACGATGCGGTACTCCATCGGCTCAAACGGCTTGCCCACGCTGGCATCCAGCTTCCTGTCGATGCTGTTCGACAATTCCACCGAATCGATGCCCGTCTCCGTCATACCAAAGCCGGACACGAGCGGATAGCCGATGGAGTTGATGATCTTGAGCGTTTCAGGCTGTATATGCCCGCCGCCGCTGATCATGAACTGTATGCTATCGCCCACCAGCCTTTGCTGCAGGTCCTTGAAGAACAGCTTGGAGACCAGCCTGCGACCCGTTTTGCCCAGCCGCCGCTGCAGCTTGATGCTGATGTCGCTCGCGTTCATCAGCTTGTCATACGTCTCCTCGCCCTTCAGCTTCGCCTTGCGCAATATGCCCTTGGCGACGTTGTTCCACAGCAGCGGCACGGCGTAGATGTGTGTTACCTTGTGCTTCTTGCACGCATCCAGTATCACGTCCGCCGTGCGGTTTTTGATGTAGACGATGGTTTTTCCGAAGAACGTATACCACATGTACACGGCCATCAGCCCGAATATGTGATGGAACGGCAAAAAGGCCAGCTGTTTGATGGGTCCGTTGTGGATGATTTCCTTGTTGTTTTTATAGATGTACTCGGCCAGCAGCACCTGGTCGCACACGGCCTGCTCGTTGTAGACGTAGACCTTGGGCGTCGCCGTGGTGCCCGATGTGCACAGCGCGATGGCGTCGGAGAACACCGGCATATACGGTGTGTCATCGGCGTGCATGTCCACAAAATCATCCGGTTTGATGGCCATGACGCCGCCCACGCCCACGGGGGTGTCCGTGACAATGGTGCGCGAGCCTGCCTGACGGAGTATGTGCATCACCGCCGCGTCGTCCGCGTTCGCGTCCACCAGCAGCGGGCGGTAACCCGCCATGATGACCGCCCAGAACGCCGCGGGCCATAAAGGATTGTTGGCAAAGCGCAGCGCCACGAACGTATTCTTTTCCGTTCCGTCCATCAGCTGCACAAGCTTGCCGGCAGCAGCCACCGATATACGCTCATAGTCCGCATACGTCAGCTTTCTGATCGAACCCTCATCCAGATACTCCGCCGCAACAGCGTCGCCATGGCTGCATATGATGGAAAAAAGGTTCTTCATCGAACGCTCTTCCTTCAGCGCGCCCAGCTTTTCAAAGATCATATCCATGAGAACAGGCCCTCCGAATAAATATGTATGATTCCAGAAAACAATGAAATAATGCCTATATAGTATCATAAATGCCGGTGGATGGGTAGCATGGTTTTCCGGGCCCGGTCAAAGCAAGCTTGGTAAAACAGACCCGGAACCGCGCCTTAAAAAAGTGCGGCTCATCAGGGCTGCCGAGGAACCGCAGTTTGTGTTTGCAATTATGCAGCGCCAAGCTGTCAGGCGCAGCATTCTCTTCGGCTGACCCTCTCCTTCAGGTAGGCTTCAAAGCTTTCCTGCGTGGCATTGACGACCATTTCCTCAGGGAAATTAATCTGCTCCAGCACCCGAAGCGCCACACCGAACTGGCCCATACCAAACGCAGAATGCGCGTCGCTGGACACCGCCACGCGCACGCCGCAGCGTTTGCACATGGGCAGATAAATCATCGCCTTCTCGATGCCGCCCTTGCGGTATTCAAACGAATGGTCGTTGACCTCCAGCAGCTTGCCGAGGCGGGCGGCCTCCTTCACCACCGCTTCATAATCCAGCGAGTAGGACGGGTTGTCAGGGTGTGAGATCATATCGACATACTTGTTGTTCAGCGCGCCCAGCACCGCTTCAGTGTCCTTCTTCTGGCCGCCGGTGCGGATGACCACCTCATGCAGGCCCGCGATCGTGAAATCCACCAGCTTGACGTATTTCTCGCGCAAGTCGATATTGCCTTCGAAATCGATGATATTGGCCTCCACGCCGTGATAGACGCGCACGCCTTCAATCACATCGGGCAGATATTCCAGTGTGGCGAGGTTAAAATCCGGCGGTGCTGCCGGAATTGCCGGGCCGTGGTCCGTCACCACGAAACCCTTCAGTCCGATCCTGGCCGCTGCCGCCGCGTTTTCCAGCAGCGTGGAATGGGCATGGCCGGAGAGCACCGTATGGGTATGGGTGTCAATTTGGATATTCATTTCGTCTCCATAATAAAATATTTTATTCCAGAAGCGCTGCCGCCGCTTTCACCGCGCCCGCTGCGTCGGGGGCGTAGGCGTCCGCGCCGATGCTCCTGGCATAATCTTCTGTAATCACGGCGCCGCCCACCATCACCTTGGCCCGGATTCCGGCCTCGCGGACGAGCAGCACCACCTTTTCCATCTCGCGAGCCGTCGTGGTGATCAGTGCGGAGAGGCCAATGATGTCAGCGTCCTCTTGGACCGCCGTATCCACGATGGTCTGCGCGGGCACGTCCTTGCCGAGGTCGATCACCGCAAACCCGTGGTTTTTGAGCAGCATGGCGACCAGGTTTTTGCCGATGTCATGGATGTCGCCCTTCACCGTCGCCATCACGACCTTCTTTTTGGCCGCAGCGGCCGCCGGCATGAAATGCTTCTCCAGATAGCCGAACGCCGCATGCGCCGCTTCGGCGCTGTATATGAGCTGCGGCAGATAATAGACGCGTTGTTCGTACAGGTCTCCCACCCGGCGCAGCGCGGGTATGATCATGTCGTTGATGATGGTTTCGGGCACAGCGCCGCCCGCAATCTCCGCATCGATCAGCTGGATGATGGTGTTCTTCTTGCCCGTCAATATGGCGTCCTCGATGCTCTTGGCTTCTTCCTCCGGCGTCTGCACGTTGGCGAAGCGCTTGAGGTACTGTTCAAAGTTGTTATCACGCTCGGTGAGCGCCTGTGCCGCGTGATACAGGTCCATCATCAGCGTATCGCTGGGGTTCATGATGGCGGCGGACAGGCCGAAACCCATCGCCATCACCAGATACGCCGCGTTGATATACCGGCGCTCCGGCAAACCGAACGAGCCGTTGGATATACCCAGCACAGTATGGAAACCGTTGGCGCTGCACCATTTGACGACCTTGAGCGTCTCCTTGGCGGCCTTGGGGTCCGATGATACCGTCATGACCAGTCCGTCCACCAGTATGCTGTCCTTCCCAATTCCCGCGGCGTTGATCACTTCATAAGCCGTTTTGATCTCGTCGATGCGCCCCTCAGCGGTCTGCGGTATGCCCGCATCGCCGATGGGCAGCAGTATGAACATCGGCTGATACCGCGCGATCAGCGGCAGCAGCGATGATAAATGCTCGGCCTTGGTGGACATGGAATTGACCAGCGCGCGCCCCGGATAGACGCGCAGCGCCTGTTCGATCACATCAATATTGGAGGAGTCGATACAAAGGGGCAACTTGGCCCGCACGGACAGCGTCTCCAGCGCGCCCTTCATGAGAGTCATCTCGTCCGTTCCGGGCAGCCCCACGTTCACGTCCAGTATGTGCGCACCATTGTCCTTCTGCTGAAGCGCCATGTCCAGCACCTCGTAGAAGTTCTGCTCGCGCAGCGCTTCCTTGAGCTTGGGCTTGCCTGTGGGGTTGATGCGCTCCCCGATCACGGCAAACTGCTTGCCGATATACACCTCGTCGGACACGGAGGTCAGCGCCGCGGGCATCTCATTAAGCCACTGTGAGGGGGGCAATCCGGCGATCTCTTCATTGATAGCCTGAATGAACTGCGGGTCGGTACCGCAGCAGCCGCCGATCATGTTGGCACCCGCTTCGCAGAGCGGCTTCACAAAGCTCCTGAACTGTTCGCACGACATATCGAACTGCGTCTGCCCGTTTACGATACGCGGCATGCCCGCGTTGGGCTTCACCAGCAGCGGCACGCTGGCCACCGCCTTCATCGCCGCCACCAACGGCAGCATCTCTGCCGGGCCGGTCGAGCAGTTAAGGCCAATTGCGTCAGCCCCGGCTGAAATCAATGTCATCGCAGCTGCCGCGGGGCTGGTGCCCGTCAGCGTGCGCCCGTGCTCGTCGAACGTCATGCTCGCCACAACCGGCAGGTTACAGCACTCCTTGGCCGCGATCACCGCCGCGCGCGTCTCCTGTATGTCGATCATCGTCTCGATGACGATGAAATCCACGCCGCCTTTCGCCAGCGCCAGTATCTGCTGCCTGTAGATGTCCACGACCTGCTCGAACTCAAGGTCGCCCAGCGGCGCTAAAAAAGAGCCGGTGGAGCTGACGTCCCCGCCCACAAACGCGCGCCCGCCTGCGGCCTTCACCGACAGCGCGGCCAGTTCGGCGTTGAAGTGCCTGACCTGATCCTCCAGCGAGAACTCGCTCAGCTTGTGCGCGTTTGCGCCAATCGTAAACGTAAAAACCGCCCGTGCACCCGCGTCGATATACCGCCGCTGCACCTCCGCCAATATATCCGGATGCTGCAGCGCGAAAAGCTCGGGGCAGATGCCCGGCTCCATGCCGTTCTGTTGCAGATATGTGCCGGTCGCGCCGTCCAGCACCATGATACGATTTTTTAAATAGTCCAGAAAACCCAGCCCGTCTATCGTCTTCAAATCTATTCCACTCCGGCTATCGCGATCACCGATTTTTCCGGCGACAGCAGATAGTTCTCATTGATATCCACTTCCAGCGTCCGCATATCCAGCAGGTCGTAAAACACCTTCTGGTATGCCAGACCCAAGTCTCCGTATCCGGCGCTGAAACGCCGTTTCGTCAGCTTCTGCCCCGTCCTCCGCAGCGCTTCGTTCTTGCGCGCCATGATCACGTCCAGTGTGCCGTCCACAAACTCGGAGGCATACGCGTCAAATACGATGGCCTTGAGCCCCTCGCTGCTTTGCATGGCAGCGCTTATCTTCTCCACATCGCGCGCCGGTATTGACGCACACATCAGATAAGCGGCGCTGCTGCCTGCCAGCAGCCTTGCCAGCATCGGCGATTCCACCCGCACACCCTGCAGCGTCACCGAGTCTTCGTCCCTGTGCCCGATCGGGTAAACCGCCGCCTTGCCCCGCGCGGCAAATGCCGACTGCGCCTGCCTCATAAGTTTGTCGATGTTTTTATCCAAATCTGCCGGAAACGACGCTTTTTGCGAACCTAGCCGACGCATCACCGTTTTTTTGTCCGGCACAAAAGGAAGGTACGGAAAAATCTCCATGAAAACACCTCTTGACACATGATACACCAGTTGCAGGCATTATTCAACCACTTGCAAACACCCCTGCGTTATGGTTAAATAGTCAATATTAATATGGTGTCATAAAGACAGGAGACTGATAATCCATGGGTATCGTTGAAAAACTGACAAGCCAACAAAGCGCCTTTTCTTTGGAGTTCTTTCCGCCAAAAAAGGATATGCCCATGTCCACTGTTTATGATGCCATTGAAAGGCTGTCCGCCAGTCGTCCGGCTTTTGTCAGCGTCACCTACGGCGCGGGCGGCGGAAACCGCGAGCGTACGCTGGAAGTGGTCTCTCAGGTGGATAAGATGGGGCTTGAAGCCATCGCCCATCTGACCTGCGTCGGTTCCGACACGTCCGCGATCTCAGCGATACTGGACACGCTGGAAGGCAAGGGCATCAAAAACGTGCTGGCGCTGCGCGGCGATATACCGGAAGGCATGGATATCAACACGGCTTTCGCTCATTATCGTTATGCCAGCGACCTCATATCGGAAATCAAAAAGCGGCCGGGCTTCACCGTGGCCGCCGCCGCATACCCCGAATCCCACGTGGAAAGCCCTGAGCTGAACCGGGATATCGAATCCATGAAGCTCAAAGCGTCGCTCGGCGCGGACTTCTTCATCACACAGCTGTGCTTTGACACCTGCGCCATCGTGGATTTCTACGAGAGGCTTGATAAAGCGGGCATTAAAACGCCGGTGGTTACAGGCATCATGCCGGTACTGAACCCCAAGCAGATCATCCGCATGTCGCTGCTGTCCGCTTGCTCCATACCCGCGCCGCTCAGCAAGATCATCAGCCGGTATGGCGAGAAGCCGGAGGAATTTAAAAAAGCCGGCCTCGAATACGCGGTCCGGCAGATCAGTCTGCTGATGGAATACAGCATCAACAAATTTCATTTGTATACCATGAACAAAGCGGACGAGATCGAACAGATACTGTCGCACAGCGGCCTGGTCTAATCCGCCGTCCGGTTATCCCGCTTGTCCCTGTACATATCCGAATCCGCCACGCTGACCAGCGATGCGGTCGTCTCTTCCCGAGTATACTCCGCCTGCTTGAAGCCAAAGCTGATGGATATCCCGCGCGAGTTGCCCACGAAGCATTTGGCAACCGCGTTTTTTATCCCCTCCGCGATCAGCATCGCCTGCACCTGATTCATACCCGGCAGTATCAGCACAAACTCGTCCCCCCCGAGGCGGCACACCGTCCCTTCTTTGCCCACATGCTTTTTGAGCATCTCCGCCACCGAGCGTATCATCGAGTCGCCCGCGCCGTGCCCGTAATTGTCGTTGACGGCCTTGAGCCCGTCGATATCGGCAAAACCCACCGTCAGCGGCTGTCCGGATTTCCGGCTCCGTTCGTAGACCTCCTCCAGTATCTCCAGACCGGCTCTCCGGTTGAAAAGCCCCGTGAGAGGGTCCGTCTTGGCCGTCATCGCCAGCTTGTGCTCTGCCAGCTTGTAGCGCGTCACATCGGTTGCCAGTGTGGTCACCAGTCGCTGGCTGCCGAGGCGGCCAACAGCGTGCGACAGACTGTAATGCCGTCCCGCAGCGTCTGTGTGACTGTCCGGCGCGATACCCCGCCGCCCGTCCGAAAAGGGCACGGTGCCGCCGAACAGCGCGTGGTAGGCCTTGTTTTCATATATCAGCTTTCTGTTGGACTTGTCCCATATCGCGATGCCCTGCTGCAATGCATCGAGTCCCTGCCGTATGATAGCGACGCTGCCGTGTCTGAGTATATCGGGCGAAAGCGCGCGCAGCAGACGGGCGAACCGCTCAATGCGCGGCTGCATCGGCTGTTCCACAGCATAATCAAAAAAGTAGATCAGCACGCCGTGCGTGCCATGCATCTTGATAAACGGCGCGTAACCCATCCCGGCTGCGCGCTTGAGCTGTCCGACGCGCGCCATCTCCTGGTCGGGATGAATGTCAAAATCCGCGCTGAGAATCGACACGCTGACGGTGCGCCGCCCGCGCCACTCGTCCCGGATGATATAGCGCTCTCTTCTCTTTTCGTATACGACGGCGCAAAAAGCGCCCAGCGTCATCGCGGAGGATTGCAGGAAGGCTTGCAGTGCGTTCTTCTGACCGTTCGCGAATATCTCGCACAGCGCGGCCACCGCAGAGCTGTCTTCAGTCTCCCCCGGCTCCTTCATCTCGGTAAACACGGCCAGCAGTGCATCTCTTCCATCCAGGCTGACAAGGCTCACGGATGCCGCCGCCCGCAACACTCGCCCCTGCAGCACAAGTCCGGATTGCAGTACAGCCGGCTGATCACGCACAGACAGCCACGCCTTAGCCTCCTCGCGCGGCACAAGCAGATCCGCCAGCCCCGTATCCGTTTGAAAGCCTGCCTGAGCCGCCATTCTGTTGACTTCAATTAAGTATCCCGCCCTGGGATCAATCAAAACCGCGGGGATGGGCCACACATCAAGCATTTTACCGAATTGCGCTTCGTCCATCTTGTGCCATTCCCTTCTCTTTTCGATTAAATATTAGTATACGCGGCTCGGCTTGAAATAATTGGCGAACCATGCGCATTCTTTTGTCATACCTTTTCGAATATTGTCATAATATTTGTTTAGTTTTTAACTTGGAAAGCTGGAACAGTTGTGGTATAATTTCGAATGTACATTTGTGTTTTGTGGTTTGTTTGAACGCTGCGCAAATGGACACATCTCCCTTTTTTCGGCAAACATCTTCCCATCGTTTGCCGTATTTTTTTAGCGCAGAACGGGCTCGGTTATGCTAGTTTTCATGTGCCTCACGATGCACGCGAGCCTGTCGTTTTAGCTTGACGCATATGTAACGATATGCTATATTAACAGAGTTAAAAATGCCGGTGTGATGGAATTGGCAGACGTGACGGACTCAAAATCCGTTGGTAGCGATACCGTGTCGGTTCGAGTCCGACCACCGGCACCATCAGACATCATTGTTTGGGCAACAGGGTTGAGCATCAGCGCTGGCTTATGCCAGCCGGGCAAGGCATCAAAGGTGAAGGTTTAAGGAAGAGCCGACCGGATTAATTTCCGGGCGGCTCTTTTCTTATTGACGGCCAGCCTATGTTAAGGGCACATGCTGCTGTTTTTAGTATCTGTAATTCTAAGGCAACACCGCACAACTGACCATTTGATATTGTGAATGTAAACTGAATTGACCGAAAGTGTACGACTTGTGGAAATCTTAGCCGCACGGGAATCCCAGTTAAGCCAACAGGCAAGGCCTGTCAGCCA
>JAEZHF010000048.1 GCA_023416745.1 Bacillota bacterium | reverse complement strand
GAGCATAAAAGTGAACTATTACTTGAAAAAATGTGTTTAGGTGATATAATAGGCATTGTCGCCGGTGCATCAACGCCGGATACGATGATTAGGGAGGTTTTTGACTACATGATTGAAAATGAGAAAGTGCTGCCGATCAATGGCGAGGAAATTCCTGGCCAGGAGACAGCAGCCAGCGACGTGGCGGACATCAGCGGAGGTGCTGAAGAGGTGTCTGCCGAAAATGAGCCGGCCGTGGCTCAGGAATCAACGCAGGAGGAAATCGAAGAAACAGCAGAAGCCGCAAACGACTCTGATGTGATGGATGCCACCTTAAAAGATGTCGCGACGGAAACCGAAGAAGCCCCGGCTGTGGCCGAGAAGCCCGCAACTGAAAAAGATGAGTTTCTCGAAGGGCTGGAGAAAGTCGTTCGTCTGAAAAAAGGACAGGTCGTTAAGGGCAATATCGTTCAGATCACGGATGAAGATGTTTGTGTTAATATTGGATATAAATCAGACGGCATCATTCAGAAGAACGAGCTGTCTATGATGGATATCAATCCCAGGGATCAATTCAACATCGGCGATGAAATTGAAGCCGAAGTCATTAGCTTAAACGATGGGGAAGGCAATGTCCTCCTCTCAAGAAAACGTGTAGAAAAGAAACTGAACTGGGTGAAGATACAGGAAAACGTCGGGTCAGAATTACTCTACAAGTGCATTATAAAGAAAGCTGTTAAAGGCGGCGTGACGACTAAGATCGAAGGTTACAGCGCGTTTATTCCCGCTTCTCACCTTTCATTAAAGTATGTTGAAGACTTAAAGCAGTTTGAAGGTCAGGAAATTGAAGTCACGCTGATTGACGCCGATAAGAAACAAGAACGGTTGGTCGCATCTCACAAAAGCGTGTTGCTCCGTGATAAAAAAGAGAAGGAAAAACAGCTTTGGGAAGCGTTCACGAAGGGCGATCATGTCACTGGTGTTGTAAAGCGGCTGACCGACTTTGGCGCGTTTGTGGATGTCGGCGGCGTTGACGGTCTGCTGCACATATCCGATATGGCCTGGTCCCGCGTCAAGCATCCGTCAGATGTGGTTTCTGAGGGTCAGGAGCTGGAGCTTGTCATACTGAACGTGGAGGCCTCCAAGAAGAAGATCGCACTAGGCTACAAACAGCTTCAGGCTAAGCCTTGGGATCTCGTTAGCGATAAGTATCATGCCGGTGATGTTATCAAAGGCAAAGTGGTGCGCATTGTGCCGTTTGGCGCTTTTGTACAGATCGAACCCATGGTAGACGGCCTGATCCATATTTCGCAAATCTCCACGCACCGTCTCGAAAAGGTTGAGGATGAGTTGCGTATAGGTGATGAAGTTGAAGCCAAAGTGCTTGAGGTTAACGCTGAGAAGCGTAAGATCAGCCTCTCGCGTCGTGCATTGATGCCTGTCGAGGAGCGCATGATCGAAAAGAAAGTGGAATATGAGAGAGAAGATAATTTCCACTATGAAATACCCCCCGTTCAGGAGTCGACAATATCGTTGGCAGACTTTTTTCCAAAAAAAGAAGATTAACTCTTGAATAATTGATGGGATTCTGGTAATAATTATAAGTGACCTCACAAAATATATTAAGACCCCCTTTACATTGGTCGTGATGCAAGTCGCGACTCTTTTTTTGCCCAACGTTTTAAGAGGGGTTGAAACCTGATAAACCTGTTGCATATGAAGAAACAATAAACTATACTTTACAGTATGGATTTTCCGTCAGGAGAAGATATGAAAAAAACATTGATGGCCGTTGACGGCAACAGCCTGATGCATCGGGCTTTTTATGCGCTTCCATTGCTGACCAAAGCGGATGGCGAGTATACGAATGCTGTATATGGCTTTTTTTCTATGCTTATCAGTGCAATTACAACACATAAGCCGGATTACCTGGCCATAGCCTTTGACAGGAAGGGTAAGACGTTCCGCCATGAGGTATATCAAGATTATAAGGGGACAAGAAAACCGACGCCGACAGAGCTGATACCCCAGTTCAATACTTTGAAGAGTGCGCTCAGCAGCCTTGGTATCGCTGTACTGGAAAAGGACGGTTTTGAAGCGGATGATATACTGGGGCTGCTTGCCGGTATGTCAGCTGAAAATAACATGGGAGCGCTGCTGCTGACGGGAGACAAGGATTCATTCCAGCTAATTTCGGAGTTGTGCCGGGTGATGCTGACGCGCAAAGGCGTCAGCGAGATCGATCTTTTCGATCTTGAGAAGCTGCATGAAACCTATGGGCTCAAGCCCGAGCAGATAATCGATCTTAAAGGCTTTATGGGAGACAGCTCCGACAACATACCCGGAGTTCCCGGTGTCGGAGAAAAGACCGCGCTCAGCCTGCTGCACAAATATGGGTCAATGGATGCCGTGTATGACCACTTGGAAGAGGTGAAGGGCAAGCTCAGGGAAAAGCTTTCAGATAACAGGGAGCTGGCCTATTTAAGCCGCAGTCTGGCTTCGATAGACTCAGGCGTTCCGCTCGATATTTCGCTGGACAGCTTATCGTTCAGCGGCTTCAATGACGATACTGTTAAGGATGTTTTCTCGAATCTGGAATTTTTTTCGCTGATTAAGCGGCTGTCGTCACAGAAGCCGGCGAAGGTGCAAGTGCAGGCGGACTCGATCGCATCAATACAAGAGTTGGAGATATTTGTTCGCGAATTATTGGTTAAGGAATATATCGCCATATCGTTTGGAGACAATCTGACGCTCGCTTATTCGGAAAACAGTGAAGTCAGCCTGACAACCGAGCATTCGCTGCTGAACACCGATTTTTCTTTTGAAGCTGTACTCAACTCGCTTAAGCCAATGCTTGAGGATTCGAATATTCCCAAGCTGCTGCACGATGCCAAACAGGTCTCTGCCATGCTTTGGGAGTACAAAATATCGCTGAATGGTGTTCTGTTTGATACAGCATTGGCTGAGTATGTGATCAATCCGTCTGCGGCGGGCCTCTCGTTATTGGCGCTGGCTGAAAGCTATGGGTTGGGTGGAAATGCCGCTGCTATCGCGGGCCTTTATAAAGCCCAGACTGATAAGCTCAAACAGGACGGATCCTGGCATGTATATAACGATATCGAAGCGCCGCTGACACATGTGTTGCTGGATATGGAGCGGACAGGTTTTCGCATTGACCTTAAGGAGCTTCAAGCATACGACGATAAGCTGTCAGCGCAAATCAACAACCTGACAAGGGAAGTGTACGCGCTGTGTGATTGCGGCGAATTCAATATCAATTCAACGAAGCAGTTGGGGCAGGTGCTGTTTGAACAACTGAAGCTGCCATCTGGGAAAAAGAGCAAGACAGGTTATTCCACGGATATCGCCGTACTGGAAGGGCTGGTTGACAAGCATCCGGTGATCGGGAAGCTAATCGAATACCGTCGTCTGACCAAACTGAAAAGTACCTACCTGGACGGACTAAAAAGAATAGCTGACAATGACGGGTTTGTTCACACAACATTTATGCAGATTTCCACCGTGACCGGCCGTATATCAAGCAAGGAACCAAACTTACAAAATATACCAGTTCGTACGCAGGAGGGGCGTGAAATCCGCCGGTTGTTTCTTCCATCCAAACCGGGCAGGAAGCTGGTATCAGCGGACTATTCTCAGATTGAGCTGCGCATACTGGCATCCATATCTGGTGATGAAGTCATGAAGGAAGCATTTACTTCTGGTGTGGATATCCATACTCGTACGGCATCAGAGGTTTTCGGCGTTTCGGTGGGCGATGTTACGCCGGATATGCGGCGAAGCGCTAAGGCAGTCAATTTTGGTATCGTCTACGGTATCAGCGATTTTGGGCTGGCACGAAATTTGAATATACCGGTTAAAAAGGCAGCCGGATATATCAGCCGTTACTTTGATCGTTTCCCGGGCGTTCGGAAGTATATGGACGAGATTATCGCCCGTGCCAAACGGGATGGATATGTCACCACAATGCTGGGACGCCGGCGTTATCTGCCGGAATTGCGTTCCAGCAACTACAACATACGTTCCTTCGGCGAACGTGCAGCGCTTAACACACCGATTCAGGGCACAGCCGCAGACATAATAAAGCTGGCAATGATCGACGTGGGGAACAAGCTTCGCGAAGGCAACTACTACTCGCGGCTCATATTGCAGGTCCACGACGAACTGGTGATAGACGCTGCGGAACACGAAGTAAGCGCGGTGAGTGCCCTGCTGAAGGAATGCATGGAAACCGCTTTTGTCATTGATGTGCCCTTTGAGGCTCAAGTGGCCGTAGGTGATAATTGGCTGGATGCGAAATGAACATGCTGATTGGTATTACCGGTGGCATAGGTTCCGGTAAATCTGCCGTGACGGAATACCTTCGCTCACGGGGCGAGGTAGTCATCTGTGCTGACGAAACAGCGAAGGAAGTCGTACAGCCGGGTCAGCCGGGAGCAGCTGCTCTGCGTGAGAATTTCGGCGATGATTATTTTCTTCCGAACGGGGAACTCGACCGCAGAAAACTGGCATTGTATGTTTTCGCTGACCAAGAGCAGGTGGCAATACTGAACAGCCTGCTGCATCCGGTCATCATTTCGGCCATGTTTGAGAAGGCAGGGCAGTACACGGGAAGGGTTTTTCTGGACGCGGCGCTCTTGATACAGACCGGCATCAACGAGAAGATGAATTATGTCTGGCTTGTGGTGGCCGATCTGGAAACGCGCATCAGCCGCGTTATGCAGCGGGATTACGCCAGCCGTGATGAGGTGCTGCGTCGCACACAAAGCCAGATGAGCGATGAGGACATGAAACGTTATGCGGATGAGGTTATAGAAAATAATGGATCAATAGAAGAATTGCACAAAACAATCGGTGTCATTCTGAGTAAAAGCAAATACACGAGGTGACGATATATGGGCAGAAGAAGACGGCGTGACTATGAACTGCCGGCGAAAGGTAAAAAGGTCTGGACAGTTCTGTGCCTGATTCTTGTTTGGTCAGCAGCGATAATTTTTAGAATCGGCATAGATAAGTATTTCCCGCTTGAACATGAGGAATTAATAAAGAAGTATTGCGCAGAGTATTCGTTAAAGAACTATGGATTGGATGAATACCATATAGCCGCTGTGATCAACACTGAAAGCCGGTTTAATGAAGAAGCCGAATCAAGAAAAGGCGCGGTCGGTTTGATGCAGGTGTTGCCGGATACCGGCGCTTGGGCGGCTGAAAAAATCGGGATGGAAGACTACTCATCGGATCGGCTTTGGGAACCCGAAGTCAACATTCGTCTGGGTTGCTGGTATCTGTCCTATTTGTGTGATATGTTTGATGGTGATTTGCAGAAGGTATTTGCTGCGTATAACGCAGGGCCGGGCAATGTGAAAGAATGGATTGAGGACGGCGAACTCATTAAAATCGAGCATACCGAGACCGAGAACTATCTGGTCAGAATCGAAAAACGCTATGAAGTTTACAAGAAGCTGTATGACATATTTTAAGAGATGCTTATTAAGCGTGTTGGCACTGAGTATTGTGTTGCTTTCCTTCGGGTGCGTTTCCGGTGAGGGTGAAGCGGTATCTGCAACACAGACACCAATACCCAAGTATACGTTACCCCCTGTGATTGAGGATTCGGTTCCCGCAGCTGGCGGGGAAATAACGTTTGCCATTCCTAATAAGGCAGGCACGTCATACAATCCACTTAAGGTGAAAAATGTCGAGCTATTCAATTATTTCTCACTGATTTACGAGAAACCCATTCGTATAGCCTCGGACGGAAAGTTCCAGCCTGAGTTGGTTGAGACATGGTCTCATGATGAAACCAACATGGTGTGGACCTTTACACTTCGAAAAGGTGTTAAATGGCAGAAGGATAACGGTGAGTTTACTTCGTCGGACTTGTTGTATACGATCAACCTGATCAAAATGTACACTTCGGCGGATTCGCCCTACGCGGCTTACAACAGTAAGATCGTCAGTTGTACAGCAGTGGACCCATATACACTGTCTGTGACGTTCTCAGAGCCGGGCAATGGGGCACTGTATTTCATGACATTCCCGGTGATATGCCAGAGCTACAGCAGTTCCAATAATATTGATACGTCATCGCCCATTGGAACGGGCCCGTATATTGTTTCCGATTACAATCTGCCGGAAGGCCTGACGCTTGAACCAAATTCTGCATGGTGGAAACAGCAGCCATATATCCAAAAACTAAACGTCGTGGGCTTGCCGGACCACGATGCCGAAATGAGTTCATTTGAACAAAATTTGATTGATATCGTGACAACTTCTGAGCTAACGGTGGATACGTATCAGAAGTTTGAAGAGGTGGACTACGTTGATTATATGACTCAGTATTACGATTGCCTGGTGCCGAATACCGGCGGCTTGTTCCAAGACGTCAATTTGCGTCAGGCGTTGGCCTATGCCTTAGACAAGCGTGACATCATATCGAAGGCGCTTCTCGGTCATGCTGTGGCTGTGGACTATCCTATACCGCCGGATTCTTTCCTTTCCGGGGGATCGTCCAACATCTATGAGTTCAACCGCCAAAAGGCGATAGAGCTTCTGGAACTGTCTGGCTGGAAGGATCGCGATGAAAATGGCTTTGCCGAAAAAGTGAATGGCGACCAGATCAACGAGTTTCAGTTCACGCTGTTAATATCCACCAACAATGAGGACCCTTATCGTCGCGATGTCGCAGAAAATATTGCGGCGCAGCTAAAAAGCTGCGGCATGAACGTGACGATCAGTGAAGTTGACAAGGACATTCATAAGCAAAGCCTCGAATCGGGTGCATTCGATCTTGCGCTATGCACCTTCTATCTGGATGTCAACCCAGATGTTACCGGATTGGTGGGCACGGATGGCGGGCGTAATTATGGCAGATTCTCCGATGTAGATATGGACACGCTCCTTCAAAACTGTAAGGCTGCTGTTGATGATATTGCAATGAAAGAAGCTTTTCTTGCAATGGAAGATCACTTTCTGAAAACAATGCCGCAAATAGGTCTGTATTTTCGGTCAAATGCGCTGTTGTATAAAACGGACATAAACATTGCCAGCGGCCTGCGTGACAGAACTATATTCTGGACAATACCTAACTGGTACCTGTATGTCAAGGAGGCAGGTTCATGACCCACTCTCCTGTAATCAGCAGTACGCAGAATGATTTTGTTAAGATGGTGCGCAGTTTGCACGAAAAGAAAGGCCGTTCGGAGCACCATGCTTTTCTAGTTGAAGGAGAAAAATGCGTCCATGAATTGATAAAACACTCCCCGGAAATTCTAAAAACACTGATTGTGACGTCAGGAAAACTGGATCCTGCCTTGGAATATGCTGCAGCGCTTGGTAAAAGAATTGTCACGGTTGAGCCGCATGTGATGAAGGCGTTATGCGATTGCAATACGCCTCAGAACGTGGCAGCAGTGGCGGATATACCGAAAACGGCAGAGGTGGAAAACGGCTTTATTGTTGCGCTGGACGACGTGACGGATCCTGCGAATGTGGGTACAATCATTAGGACCGCTGACGCGGCAGGCTGCTCCGGCGTACTGCTTTCGTCAGGCAGTGCGGACCCGTTTTCACCAAAAGCCGTCCGCGCTTCGATGGGCAGCCTGTTTCATCTGCCTGTAATCCGGACGGACTTAAAAAATCGTCTTACAGCTATGCTTCAGAAAGGCTACGATATAGCGTGTGCAGAACTCAGAGGAAATCCTGATTTCTGCCTTGATGCTGACACGACATGCATTGTTATCGGCAATGAATCGCGTGGTATTTCCGAAGAAATAATAGAAATGGCAACGGCGCGAATCTGCATACCGATATACGGCAAGGCGGAAAGCCTGAATGCAGCGGTGGCCGCAGGGATATTGATATATAAAATACGTACTTGATTCGCTTTATGCGGCTGTGCTATAATTTCCTCAATAATGCGATGAAACCGGAGCAGTAACCGTTCGGCTCCGCAGGCAAAAAAGAGAAGGGTGTCTATGGCTGAAAGCGCCCGCCTGTATGGACGGTGAACATTCGCCGGCTGAGCAGCCTATAAAGGACGGGACGCTCCGTTACAGCGCAATAAGGCCTGCTGTCAGTAAAGGGCAGCGGCACATTTGGGTGGTACCGCGGACTTTCGCCCCATGGCGAAGGTTTTTTTTGTTCCATCGACAGCGGATAAGTCGTTTGGGTTAGGACAAGAAATGATGCCGGTTATCCGGTTTTGAAAGGAGTTACCGATGAACCTATTTTTGGGGCTGGAGGAGCTCGGAATTAATGCTCTGCAGGACATTAAAAACACCAACGAGTTGCCGGATCTTGAGTCCATCAGGGTTAGGCTGCTGGGTAAAAAAGGCGAGTTGACGGCCTCGCTGAGAAGCATGAAAGATATCCCGGAAGAAAAGAGGCCGGAGTTTGGAAAGCGCGTCAATGAACTGCGAGACGAGATCACGCAGGCGTTGGATGCGAAAATCGGTGAGATAAAACATGAGGAGAAGAATGCCCGCCTGATTACTGAAAAGGTGGACGTGACGCTGCCGGGGAAGAAGCAGCTTACAGGCGGCTTGCACCCGCTGACGCGAATCTATTACGAGATGCGCGATATATTCGTGAGCATGGGTTTCGACGTGATGGACGGCCCCGAGGTGGAGCTGGATCAATATAACTTCACCATGCTCAACATGCCCAAGGACCACCCCGCACGCGATACGCAGGATACGTTCTACGTATCGGACGATATTGTGCTGCGCACGCATACGTCGCCGGTGCAGATACGGACGATGCTGGCGCAAAAACCGCCCATCCGAATGATATGCCCCGGGCGCGTATATCGCAGCGACGATGTGGATGCCACGCATTCACCGATATTCAACCAGATGGAAGGCTTGGTGGTGGATAAAAACATCAGCCTAGCACATCTGAAGGGCACGCTCAACGTTTTTTTAAAAGAGTTCTACGGAGAGGATACGGTAACGAAGTTCCGACCCGGCCACTTCCCTTTCACAGAACCAAGCGCCGAGGTGGACGCGACCTGCTCCAAATGTCACGGCAAAGGCTGTCCTGTCTGCAAGGGCACAGGCATGATCGAAGTGCTGGGCTGTGGCATGGTACACCCGAACGTGCTGCGCGGCTGCGGCATTGATCCTGATGTGTATTCAGGGTTCGCATTCGGCATGGGCATAGACAGGCTGGCGTCCATCAAATACGGTATCACTGATATACGTCTGCTGTTTGAGAACGACGTGCGCTTTCTGGCCCAGTTCAAATAGGAGGAAGAATATGATAGCACCATATAAATGGATATGCGATTACGTAGACATGGACTTAACCCCGGAGGAGCTTGCACAGCGCCTGATCATGACGGGCACGGCGGTGGATGGCTTCAAAAAGCTGGGCGCTTCGCTTGAAAGTGTGGTGGTAGCGCGTATCATCAGCATCAAAAAGCACCCGGAGGCCGATAAGCTGTCCATCTGTCAGGTGGATACAGGTTCCGAGGAACTGCAGATCGTCTGCGGCGCGAAGAACATATTTGAAGGTGCGATGGTGCCTGCTGCACTTATCGGGGCGAACCTGCCTGGCGGCTTTAAAATAAGCAAGAGCAAGCTGCGCGGCGTGTATTCTTTCGGTATGCTGTGTTCCGGTCAGGAACTTGGTCTGACAGCCGCGGACTATCCGGGCGCGGATGTGGACGGCATCATGATACTTCAAGGGGATGACGCTCCGGGGACATCTCTGCGTGAAATGCTGGGCCTCAATGACACGGTGCTCGATATCGAGGTGGGGGCTAATCGCCCAGACTGCCTGTCGGTGCTGGGGATTGCGCGTGAATGTGCTGCTTCAATAGGTAAAGACATCAATCAGCCTGATGTCAGCTATAATGAAGGCACAGGAAACATCAACGACTATGTTAACGTAACAGTGGAGGATGGCAACCTGTGCGAGCGTTATGTCGCACGCGTCGTAAAGAATGTAAAAATAGGGCCCTCTCCAAAGTGGCTGCGCGATCGCCTGACCTCCGCGGGTGTACGCTCCATCAACAACATCGTGGACATCACCAACTTCGTGATGCTGGAGATGGGGCAGCCGATGCACGCTTTTGACTACAAGGACATACGCGGCAGCCATATCAACGTGCGTCGCGCGCGCAAAGACGAAACCATCGTGACGCTGGACAGCAAGGAACGCACGCTGACTGAGGAAATGCTGCTGATATGCGACGCGCACGGGCCAATCGGCATCGCCGGTATTATGGGAGGCGAGAACACCGAGATAAAGCCGGACACGGAAACGGTTATCTTCGAGGCGGCAAAGTTCCGACAAGGTAATGCGCGCCGAACGTCGCGGGCGCTTGGTCTGCAGACAGAATCGGCAATGCGCTTCTCCAAGGGTATTGACTCCGCCGGCTGCAAGAACGCGATGGACCGTGCATTGTATTTGGTGGAGTTGCTGGGCGCGGGTGAGATCGTACCGGGTGAGATCGATATCGTTTCAGCTGACCTGTCGCAGAAGCTGGTTACAGTCGAGGCTGAAAAGATCAACGCCAAGCTGGGAACCGAACTGGACGCGGAAGATATGGCCGGTTACCTGCGCAGAGTGTTCATCCCCACAACTCTGGAAATCGGCGTGCTGACATGCTCCATACCGAGCTTTCGCGGAGATATCTCCATAGGAGAGGATATCGCCGAAGAAGTGGCGCGCATGCATGGCTACAACAACATTCCCAGTTTGATGATGACGGGTGCGGTGAAACGGGGTGTTTATTCTGCCGAGGAGGCCACGACGGACAAAGCCCGCAGACTGCTGACCAATCTTGGCTGCTACGAGTGCATTACCTATTCGTTTGCTTCAGGGGCGGACTATGAGAAGCTGAATCTGCCTCCTGACGACAAGCTGCTGCGCATGGTGCGCATCATGAACCCGCTGGGCGAGGATCAGGCGCTGCTGCGCACGTCTCCGGTGCCCGATATGCTTAAAGTGACTGCGGGCAATCTGAACCGTAAAGCAAAGGCCATCCGGCTGTTTGAGGCCGGACGCGTTTACTTTCCAACTGAAGATAACGATGAGCTGCCTGAAGAGCGAAAATATGTCAGCATAGCGCTTTGTGGAGAAGAAGAGAATTTCTTTTCGCTCAAGGGTGTGGTGGAAAACCTTTTGGATACGTTCAGCATTCACAGCACGCACTACATGGCGGACGGGGCGGATTACTTCCATCCGGGCCGCAAGGCGTCCGTATACGCTGGCGGCGAGAAGCTGGGTGAACTGGGCGAAATCCATCCGGATGTGAGTGCTGCTTTTGGTATCGGCAAGCGGGTTTACTTTGCGGAGCTTTGGCTCAAGCGCATCTGTGAAGCGGCTGAAGACGTTGTTAAATATGAACCACTGCCCAAGTATCCAGCGGTGGAGCGCGACATTGCGCTGATCGTAAATGCAGAGGTGCCCGCGGGTGATCTGCTGGATTGCATACGAAACAATGCGGGGCCGTATTTTGAAAGCGCAGCGTTGTTCGATGTATATACCGGCGACAAACTGGGCGAAGGCAGAAAGAGCCTGGCTTTCACTATTGTGCTGCGCGCAAAGGACCGCACTTTACTGGATGAGGAGGCAAACGAAGCCAGGGATGCCATTGTGTTGGCAGCAGGGGCTCAATTTGGCGCGAAATTGCGTGATTGACACAACATTTTGTATGCTCGCTGTTGTATTATTCACTATGTTGGTATATAATGACTTCAATATTATTTGATATTGGGGTGTTGATAAAAGATGGACAAGACGCGCACAATGGTCAAAATATGCGGTAAAGAGTATATGATGGCCGGTTTTGAGAGTGAGGAGTACATACACCGGGTCGCCATATATGTTGACCGGAAAATGTCAGAGCTGAAAAGCCAGTATGTAAACCTGAATACCACCACGCTTTCGGTTTTGACGTCCATCAATATTGCGGATGACCTGCTGAAGCTGCAGGACCAACTAGACGCTTTAAGCAAGGAATATCAGAGCCTGAATGAGGAACTTAAAAAGGCGAGAAGCGGTATGCCGGCTGAACGAGACAACATACGGTCCAATGTGTCTGCTATCAATAAAGAGAGAAGCCAGCTTTTTGACAGCTATAAGTAGAGTCGGTTTCAAAGGGTTGTAGTATCAAAAGCGCGCTTATTTTGTGCGCTTTTTTGAAATGTGACTGTATGTTTACATTTTCGACACAATGCTCTGGTTGAAATGCGTAGTCCTTCAATTTATACTAATTAGATAAAAATGAATGGAGTTAAAATATGAGGCCGCTGGATCACTTGTTTAATGGAGATATTAGAAGCTTTTTGTTATCGTTGCTGTTCATATTGCCAGCATTAGTTATCGGAATATCCTTTCATGAAGCGGCTCATGCCTGGATGGCTGACAGAATGGGCGACTCGACTGCGAGGAATCTGGGCCGTATCACCCTGGATCCGACAAAACATTTTGATCTTTTCGGTATCATCACCTTTATATTGATTGGATTCGGATGGGGAAAATCGGTCCCAACGAATCCAAGAAACTACACGAACTACAAAAAAGGAAATGTGCTAGTCGCTCTGGCCGGTGTTTCGATGAACATGATCATCGCACTGATTACGTTGATTGTTATCTCTGTTCTGTCACTGGCTGGTGTTTTCAACGGTATGCTGCCAAATTATAATGTATTGACGCTGACGAGCATTATTCACATCATTCTTTATCAGATTGCTTCCATTAATTTGATACTATGCTTTTTTAATCTGTTACCTGTTCCGCCGCTTGACGGACATCATTTGGTGAAAGGCTACATCGCCCGCAAGAGCCCAGCCTTTTTTATGACTTATATGCGTTACGGTTTTATCGCGCTGATTATTTTAATGTTTGCGGTTCCGTGGTTCTCAACCGGGCTATCATTCCTTGTTCGGTCCGTTATTTTTGGAGTCGGGTCTTTGTTTGGTGTCATATGATATGATCGAAGATCAGGAATACAAAATCAGAATAGAGCATTTTGAAGGTCCGTTGGACCTGCTGCTTCATCTTGTCGGTCGGGCACGAATTGATATTGAGGATATTTTTGTTTCTGAAGTAACGGGTCAGTATTTGGAGTACCTGTCTTCAATTGAAGAGCTGTCGATGGACAGTGCAAGCGAGTTTATTGAGATGGCGGCTACGCTCCTCTATATAAAATCCCGTATGATACTTCCGTCCGAGGAGGTTGAAATGGAGGAGGAAGACCCGGAACAGGAGCTGATAGCACGGCTTAAGCTTTACAAGGCATATAAGGAAGCTGCGGAAAGCCTAAAAGAGATGGAAGCAACAGCCGAGACAACGTATTACAAACTGCCGGAGGAGATTGGTTTTCCGGAAGAAAAGATGGAACTGGAACAGATAACGCTGGAAAGCTTGTGTGCTGCCTATCTTGAAGTGTTAAACCGGCAGCCTGATGCGGAATACGAACACATTGAAGAAGTTGAGATACGAAAAGACGCCTTTACGATCAGGGAGCGTTCGCGATTTATACTGCGCATTCTGAGTCAGGATGGCATGACGACCTTCGGCGCTTTGTTCGGGGCGGCGCATACGCGTATGGAAGTTGCCGTTACTTTTATTGCTCTGCTCAACATGCTGCACAAAAATCTTGTTTCCATTAAGCAGGACAACTGTTTTGAGGAGATTTATATTTCTAGAAAGATTGAGGAGGCCGTCAGTTGAACGAAGATACAATTATTGGCGCGCTGGAGAGCATATTGTTTATGGCCGGAGATGCCGTGGAGATCACGGAGATTGCGGCAGTGTTAAATGTTGAGCCTGATCAACTGGCACAGATTGCGGACAAGCTGATCGAAAAGAAGAAACAGCAGCATGCTGGCATACTGCTCGTTAAAGTTAAAAGCAAACTGCAGCTATGTACCAATCCTGAATATTCATCTTACATCGAATCCACCCTGGCTCCGGTTAAAAAGGCGCGGCTTTCCCAGTCACTTGTTGAAACGCTCGCAATCATCGCCTATAAGCAGCCGATTACACGTTTTGAAATCGAGCAGATTCGCGGAGTAAAAAGCAACTATTCTGTAGCTATGCTAATAGAAAAAGGTTTGATACTGCGCGCGGGACGTAAAAAAACGCTGGGTAATCCCACACTGTATGTCACAACCGACGAATTTCTTCGCCACTTCGGGCTGTGTTCACTAGAGGAACTGCCGGAGTTAAAGGTTGCTGAGTCTTGAATTGTTTGCCATCAATTAGATAATAATAACAACGTCTGATCTTTATAGAAAGGCGTTGTTTTTTATTATCATCGCATTAGCCATTATTGCGGCAGTTGTGCTCCTCCTGCTGCTAAGAATAAATCTGATTATAGAAGCAAGGGAAAAAAACTGGAGTTTGTCGGTACGGACTTTGGGATCTATCATTTTGCGCAGAAGATATGAGGTGCGTCGTGAGTTTGGCGATTTTCTGACTCTTTATTCTGTGGATAAAAATGAAAAAAGAATAATTTCAATAATTGATATAGTTAAGTCATTACAAAGGACAGACAAAAAGAGCGATGAGAATGGACGACGCCATCTGTTTGGATTTGTTAATAGCAAATCAAAGTATGAGATAATTATCCAAATAAAAGTTGGACTGGAGGACGCATTCTTAACGGCTGTTTCTTGTGGTCTTATCAATTCAGTTATTGGATCTTTGATGGTTCGTAATGTTAATGAACGTCATATAGTAAGATTTTCTGCAATACCGGTATTTCAGAAACGTAGTTTTTCGTTTCATGGAGATTGCATAATCACCTTATCTCTGGCAAATATTATTATTGGTTATATAATCTACAAAATCAATAAAAGGCGGTGACCAATATGCATCCGATAGAGAATATCATGCAAACAGCGATGAGCGAAATTAAGGAGATGGTAGATGTCAACACGATCGTCGGAGACCCCGTCATATCCACTGACGGAGCGACGATTATTCCGATCACAAAGGTGTCGTTCGGTTTCGTTGCCGGCGGGGGAGAATATGGTGCATCCGGCAGGCAGGGCGGTCAGGAATCCAATCAGAGTCAGGCTCATCCATTTGCGGGAGGTGCCAGCTCAGGTGTTTCAATTAGCCCGGTTGGTTTTCTGGTGGTTGATGAAAACAGCATTCAGCTGTTGCCGGTAACTGGCCGGACCATGGTGGAACACCTTATCGAGGCTGTACCTGACTTTATCGTCGAAATAAAAGAAGCTTTTAAACGGTGCAGGGAAAAAGGGGTGGAATAGCTTTTGAAGCAGGCATACAGGAAAATACCGTTGTTACTGCTGGTATTTGCTCTTGTTTTCTCATACAATATCAGCAGTCCCAGGGCGGAAGGGGTAAGCGTCTCAGCCAAATCTGCCGTCGTGATAGAGGCGGCTACCGGGCGCATACTCTATCAGAAAAACGCGCATGAGAAGATGCCCATGGCATCGACTACCAAAATCATGACGGCGATTGTCGCGATCGAAAATGGCAACCTGAATGATACGGTGGTTGTGGGGCCTAATGCCAGCGGAATAGAGGGCTCATCAATATGGCTCTCGGTGGGCGAGAAGATGACGCTGTCGGACATGCTGTTTGGTTTAATGCTGGCCTCCGGGAACGATGCAGCGGTGGCCATTGCCGAGCATGTGGGTGGTTCGTTGGATGCGTTTGTTGAGTTGATGAATCAAAAGGCTCAGGAGATAGGCGCATACAACTCGCATTTTGCCAACCCCAACGGACTTCCGGCAGACAATCACTATACCACTGCTTACGACCTGGCCCTGATATCAGCACACGCGATGCAAAACGTTATGTTTCAGGAGGTCGTTAAAACGCAGTATAAAACGCTGCCATGGGAAGGCCATGAGTGGAACCGTGTTGTCAAAAATAAAAATAAGATACTTTGGAATTATGAGGGTGGCAACGGAGTAAAAACAGGCTTTACCGAAGCGGCAGGGCGATGTCTTTCGGCGGCGGCTCAGCGTGAGGGAATGCAGCTCGTCTCAGTTGTTCTGTCGGCACCCGATATGTTCAATGACTGCATGACTTTGATGGACTATGGTTTTAACAACTATGACAACAGTCTGGTTGTCAAAGCAGGCGAGCTTATCGGTGAGGTTTCAGTGAGGGAGGGCATAGAAGACAGCTTTCCTGTCTATACGATGGAAGATATTTATTATCCTTTGACGCAGGAAGAGATTGAAAAACTCAACAAACGTGTATATATTGATGATAATGTTGCGGCTCCGGTGCAGAAAGGACAGTCGGTCGGGCATATTGACCTTTGGTTGGGTGAAGACAAAATTCAATCTGTCGCTTTGTCCGCACCGCATGACATTGGCGAGAACTCTTACTCGTTTAATCTGAGTAAGCTGATCAATCAATGGATCAACAAGAGGATTCCCGCAATGTAGAATGATTTTTTGGGGGGTATAAATGAGGCTGAATAAGTTTATCGCATCATGTGGCGTTGCCTCTCGCCGTGGTGCCGATACCATAATCGCTGAAGGAAGGGTGACTATCAACGGCAGACCCGTCATCTCGATTGGTACGGATGTGGATCCGAATACCGACGTGGTCGCTGTTGACGGCACCCTTTTGTCGTTTCATTCTGAGAATATCTATATTTTACTAAACAAACCAGTCGGCGTATTGAGCACATGTGATGACGACAGGGGCCGTAAATGTGTGATTGATTTAATTGACGGCATTAAACAGCGGGTGTTTCCGGTGGGGCGGCTGGATTATGATACCGAAGGCCTGCTGTTACTTACCAACGACGGCGATTTTGCTTATCGATGTACGCACCCGAAACATGAGATGGATAAGACATACGAAGCCATTGTCCATGGAAGATTGGATTCCGATGTTATAAAGCATTTAGAAAACGGTATCATTTTGGACGGTGTCAGAACAGCACCTGCAAAAATCAGACACGTGGAACACCCAAATGTGAAGAATCTTATTGAGATTACGATTCACGAAGGGAGAAACAGGCAGGTTAAACGTATGTTTGAGGCAGTAGGCTGCCATGTAATGCATTTAAAAAGAACAAGAATGGGAAATCTGACACTGGGAGATCTGCCGGTTGGCAAATGGCGTTATTTAGCTGAAAGCGAGATCAGCATTTTAGAATAACCAACCCGGTGTAAAAAAGATATATTGTGAAAAATTAAACGAAATTTAAAATAATTAAAGGAATAAAGGGGATTGATGTAGAATAAAGAAATCGGGCTAAGTTGGTATTTATTTGGCCTTTACAGGCCAAAAGTTTATACAATTTCAATTGGAGGTTAATACTACATGAGCGAACTAACTGGTTTTGACTTACTGGCTCAAAAAAGGCAGTTGGCAGCCGCTGGAAACCCGGAGCTGACAGATGTACAGCATGCGATGTCAAAACTGACGGCGCGCGAAAGAATCAGTAAGCTTTTGGACGCTGAAAGTTTTGTGGAAATGCATGCTTTTGTCCAGCACTCCAATGCCATAGCCGGCCTTAAGGAAGTCAGCGCTCCGGGTGAGGGCGTGGTGACCGGCTACGGTACCATTGATGGCAGAGGCGTCTATGTGTTTTCTCAGGATTTCACTGTTCTGGGCGGCGCTATGGGCACTATGCAGGCGCGCAAAATTTGCAAGCTGCTCGATATGGCCGGAAAAACGGGACTTCCGGTGATATCGCTGCTGGATTCAATGGGCGCTCGCCTAGGAGAGGGTGCGGGAGCCCTCGAAGGCTTTGGCAGCATCTACGCTAAGATGGCCGAATTGTCCGGTGTGGTGCCGATGCTGACCGTGGTGTGCGGACAATGTGCGGGCAGCGCGGCTTTCTTTGTTCCCTTAAGCGATTTTGTATTTATGGCAGACGGAGTGGGCGGCATATATACCGCGGCGCCGGGTGCTTTTAATGAAACTGGTAAACCGGCGAAGCCAGATGTCATCGGCGGCACCTCCGTTCACTTCGAGAAAACGGGCCTCGTTCACTTCAAGTGTGCATCTGAAGACGACGCTTTGGGGTCTCTGCGCAGACTGCTGTCTTACCTGCCCGACAATAACCTCGTTGACGCGCCTGTTGAGGATTGCAACGACGACCTGAACCGGCTGCTGGAGAACTATCAGGGCGGTTGGGATGTTCAGTCTGTTGTCTCTTCGATATTCGACAACGGTATATTCATAGAAGCTCAGGCCGGATATGCCACGGGAATCAAAACAGGTTTTGCACGTCTGGGCGGACGCAGTGTGGGTGTAGTGGCTAATGTTCAGGGTTCATACATTGATGCGAACAACAGCAAAAAGGCTGCCGGATTCATCAGCTTCTGCGATGCTTTTGGTCTCCCTGTGGTCACACTGGCCGACACGGAAGGTTTCGTAAAGAATATCCAGCAGGAGCAGTGCTGCCTGATACCCAACGGTGCCAAACTTATACAGGCTTACGCCAGCGCGACGGTTCCGAAGCTGACAGTGATTACGGGCAAGGCGATCGGCTCCGGATACATTGCGATGGCGCCAAAAGCGTTGGGTGCTGACATGGTCTATGCGTGGCCTGAAGCTCAAATCTCCTGCCTGCCTGCCGATGCAGCGGCGCTGATACTGATGAGTGACGATATCGTCAGTGCGGCAGACGGCGTTGAGGGCAAAAAAGCGGCTGCTGAAAAGTATGCCAAAACGTTTGCCTCTCCGTGGGAAGCAGCGAAAATGGGCTATGTGGACGAGGTAATCTATCCTTCCGAAACACGTCAGCGGCTGGCGGCTGCGCTCGAACTTGCAATAGGAAAGCGCGAGAACAAGCTGCCCAAGAAGCACGCTTCCAGATCGTAACGAGGAGGAGAAAATGATAGAGCAACTAGTTTCACTATCTGATTCGGCATCAACTGCGTCGGCGTCCGGAAATGGAATGACGGTGCTGGAAAGTCTCGGACTGGGCGGATCTGTGATGATATTGGGCCTTGCGATCGTATTCTTTGGGTTGGTCTCGCTGATATTTATCACATGGCTTTATCCAAAATTCGTTAATGCAGTTTTTCCAAAGGTTGCTGCAGCAAAGGCGAGAAAAGCCGTGAAAAAGGCAGAAAGGCTTCTGGAGAAGCAACAAAAAAAAGAATTGAAAGTGATACAGGTTTCTGAGACTAAGAAGGCTGAGACAAAAGCAGCGGTGAGCGCCCCTGTTACCAACGTAACCGATCCGGCTTTGATCGCTGTGATCACTGCCGCCATTGCGGCCAGCCTCGGAAGATCCACAAACGGTATTGTGATTAAGTCTCTGCGGCGTTCCCGCCCGTCTTTACCGGCTTGGGGCACCAGCGCCCGTATAGAACAGATTTCCAACAGATTATAACGATAGATTTTGGAGGAGAAGCAAATGCGTAAATTTAAAATCAATGTCAATGGAATCAGCTACAACGTGGAAGTGGAAGAGATCGGAGGCGTGAGTGCCCCGGCGGCGGCTCCCGCTGCGCCCGTTGCGGCACCTGTGGCGGCGGCCGCACCGGCTCCGTCGGCAGCTCCCGCTCCTGTCCCCGCAGCACCGGCTCCCGCTGATGGCAACCAGGTCAAGTCCCCGATGCCGGGCAACATACTTGACGTCCGCGTTAGCGTGGGAGACACCGTCAAGGAAGGCGATATACTGATGATACTGGAAGCCATGAAAATGGAGAACGAGATACTGGCGCCTGTTGCCGGCAAGGTCATTGACGTGCAGGTTTCCAAAGGCGCTGCTGTGAACTCCGGTGATGTGCTGGCTGTATTGGCATAAGCCCAGCCGACACTATCATTAAGAAGGAGGTAAATCATGCAGGGTTTTAAAATGGGGGAAGCCTTTACTGATCTTTGGCTCAGTACCGGCTTCACCATGATGACCTGGCAGCAGGGCGTGATGCTGCTGGTGGGATGTATACTGCTTTATCTGGCTATTGTCAAGAAGTACGAGCCTTTGCTGCTTGTGCCCATCGCGTTTGGCATGATACTGGCTAATCTGCCGGGTGCCAACATGATGGCGGGGCCAAAAGAGATACTGAACCTTGTGAAGGAGTCTGATGGGGCAAACGGTAGCGTGAATTACGTTGTCACCCATGCAGAAAACTATGAAAACGGCGGCTTGCTATACTATCTGTATCAGGGCGTGAAGCTGGGTATCTATCCGCCGCTGATATTCCTTGGCGTCGGCGCGATGACGGACTTTGCACCGCTGATCGCAAACCCAAAAAGTCTTTTGCTTGGTGCCGCTGCACAGTTGGGTATTTTTATAACATTCATTGGAGCGTTGTTATTAGGCTTTTCAACTGATGAAGCCGGTTCAATCGGCATCATCGGCGGAGCAGATGGCCCGACGGCGATATACCTCACCACCAAGCTGGCACCTCATTTGCTTGGCCCCATCGCGGTTGCGGCGTATTCGTATATGGCACTTGTGCCTGTTATTCAGCCGCCCATCATGAAGCTCCTGACAACAAAAAAAGAGCGCATGATCGTAATGGAGCAACTGCGTCCGGTGAGCAAAACGGAAAGAGTCATTTTCCCGATTATCGTAACAATATTCATTTCGCTGCTGCTGCCTGCGGCGGCTCCGCTGATCGGCATGCTGATGCTGGGCAATCTGTTCCGTGAATGTTTGGTGACGGATCGTCTGAATAAAACGGCGCAAAACGAATTGATCAATATAGTGACAATATTCTTGGGAGTGACGGTTGGTGCGACCGCCAATGGTGACACGTTTCTTAAACCACAGACGTTAATGATCATCGTTCTTGGATTGATTGCGTTCGGTTTCGGTACCGCGGGCGGTGTGCTTCTGGGCAAGATAATGAATAAGCTGTCCGGAGGCAAGATCAATCCTCTGATCGGCAGCGCGGGTGTTTCTGCGGTTCCTATGGCGGCGCGCGTGTCGCAAAAGGTGGGACAGGAAGCCAATCCAAGAAATTTCCTGCTGATGCATGCCATGGGCCCGAATGTGGCGGGCGTTATCGGATCTGCTGTAGCAGCCGGCATTTTGCTGTCGTTGTTCGGCTGAAAATTAGAACAGGAGGATAGAATAAATGGGAAAAGTCCATATTACTGATACGATATTAAGAGACGCGCACCAATCTCAGGCGGCCACACGAATGAAAACGTCCGAGATGCTGCCGGTTGCCGACCTTTTGAATCAGGCCGGGTACTGGTCGCTGGAGATGTGGGGCGGCGCGACGTTCGACTCGTGCCTGCGCTTCCTCAACGAAGACCCGTGGGAACGGCTGCGCGTGCTAAAAGCAGCTATGCCGGATACCAAAATGCAGATGCTGCTGCGCGGGCAGAACCTGCTTGGATACAAGCATTACGCGGACGACGTCGTGGATTTGTTCGTCAAGAAGGCACTTGAAAACGGTATCGACGTAATCCGTATATTTGATGCGCTCAACGATTTGCGAAATATGAAAGCTGCGATGGATGCTACCAAGAAGTACGGCGGCATTTGCGAAGCGGCGCTTTCGTATACCACCAGTCCTGTGCATACGCGTGCTTACTTCGTTGAAATGGCCAAGAAGCTTGAGATGATGGGCGCAGACACCATATGCATCAAGGATATGGCAAATCTGCTTCTGCCTTACGAGGCGTACGAGCTGGTTAAAGAGCTTAAAGCGACTGTCAAGGTGCCCATTCACGTTCATACTCACAACAAGACGGGTGTGGGCGATATGGCTTATCTGAAGGCGATAGAGGCGGGTGCGGACATCGTGGACTGTGCGCTGTCGCCGATGGCCAACGGCACGGCTCAGCCGTGTACAGAGTCGATGGTCGCGACGCTGCAGGGAACGCAGTATGATACCGGCATGGATATCGTGCTGCTCAACAGGATTGCGGAACACTTCAAAGGCGTTGCCAAGCGTCTGATGACCGACGGCTTCCTGAAGCTGGATGTATTGGGCGTGGACATCAACACGCTGATCTATCAGGTTCCCGGCGGCATGTTCAGCAACCTGCTCGATCAGTTGGAGAAAGCCGGAAAGGGAGATCAGCTGGAAGAGGTGCTCAAAGAAGTGCCGCGTGTACGTGAAGAGTTTGGTTATCCGCCGCTGGTGACGCCCACCAGCCAGATCGTGGGCACACAGGCGGTGCTGAACGTCATTGCGGGAGAGCGCTACAAGATGGTCACCAAGGAGAGCCGGGCACTGCTGCGCGGCGAATACGGTCAGCTGCCCGCCGAGGTGGACCCGGATGTACGAAAGAAGTGCATCGGTGACGATGTGGTTATCACGCATCGGCCTGCAGACGATATCGCTCCAGAACTGGATAAGTATCGCGAAGAAATCAAAGAATACATGGAGCAGGAAGAGGACATACTGTCTTACGCACTGTTCCCGCAGGTGGCACCGAAGTTCTTTGAATTCAGGCGGGCCCAGAAATACGGTGTGGATGCATCGACGCTGGACAAAGCGAACATGATCCATCCCGCTTAAGGGTAATAAGAGTTTATAATGAGGGTAAAATGGTATTTCATTGTTGAAATTTATTGCCCAATGCATTATGATAGTCCCATATGTTTGTGAATAATTTATTTAACCAAGGAGGATTCAATATGGCAATAAAGGTTGGTATCAATGGTTTTGGCCGCATCGGCCGGCTGGTTTTCCGTGCTGCTGTGGGAAACCCCAACATCGAGGTCGTGGGCATCAACGACCCGTTCATCGATCCCGAGTACATGGTGTACATGCTGTCTTATGACACCGTTCACGGTCGTTTTAAGGGAACCGCGTCTTACAAGGACGGCGCCATCGTTGTAAACGGCAAGGAAATCGCCGTTTATGCCTGCATGAACGCTGCCGAGATTCCGTGGAGCTCCTGCGGTGCTGATTACATCGTCGAGTCCACTGGCGTGTACACGACAACAGAAAAGGCCAGCGCACACTTCACTGGCGGCGCCAAGAAGGTTGTTATCTCCGCTCCTTCAGCGGATGCACCGATGTTCGTTATGGGCGTCAACCAGGATGCCTATACGTCCGACATGAAGGTTGTCTCTAACGCGTCCTGCACAACGAACTGTCTGGCACCGCTCGCTAAAGTCATCGACGACAACTTCGGCATCATCGAAGGCTTGATGACCACTGTGCATGCCACCACAGCCACACAGAAGACAGTAGACGGCCCCTCCAAGAAGGACTGGAGAGGTGGCAGAGGTGCTGCGTTCAACATCATCCCGTCGTCCACAGGCGCTGCCAAGGCCGTTGGCAAGGTTATACCGAAGCTCAACGGCAAGCTGACCGGCATGGCGTTTCGTGTGCCCACGGCTGACGTTTCCGTTGTGGACCTGACCGTCCGCATTGACAAGGCCGCCACATATGATGAAATCAAAGCAGCCATGAAGAAAGCAGCTGACGGCGAAATGGCCGGCATTCTCGGCTACACTGAAGATCAGGTCGTTTCTTCTGACTTTATCGGCGACGCCAGAACCAGCATCTTTGACGCTGGCGCGGGCATCATGCTCAACCCGAACTTTGTGAAGCTCGTTTCCTGGTACGATAACGAGTGGGGTTACAGCAATAAGGTTTTGAGCCTGATCGAGCACATGGCTGTAGTAGACAACAAATAAGCTCAAGAACAATATTAAGGAGTGATCGGTACACCGGTTGCTCCTTTTTCTTTTTCTTATATTGTAATATTTTGCTGAGCATAACTGAAATAATACATTGACGAGTCGTATTGTTTGAGTTATTATACTCCTTGTGTCGATTGAGACACATGCGGGGCACGCCTTCAGGGGTGCTTTTTTATCGGCTAAAGGAGAAGACACCAATGCGCATTACAATGTCCAAAGAACATTATAACTATCTGGCTAATCATCTGGTATATATACACCGTGAAAAGCTTAATATGATCAAATGCTATTCGCTTGATTACGATTCTTACACAGGTATGCTCGATTACCTTAACAGTTATATTAAAAAGCTGGAGTATCTGCTTGACAACGCCATAATTGCCACCGGCGAAACTCCTCCGCCATTTTTAGTGATTGGCAGCACTGCTGTGATCTGTCGAAATGGTGTAGAAACGGAGTATAGCGTGATTCTGCCCAACGGTGGTCACCTGTCACGCCAACGCGTCGGCGCACAGGTGCTAAAAGTGGGAACAGCGGATGCCGATGAGCTGTTATTTAAACCCGTGGGGGAGAGCGCGAACCTTGAATCAATCGGACAAAGCGGCCAGATTGACAACATTATCTATGACCCTATCTTTCAAATTGAAAAGTATACCTACGATAACGAGAAGTACGCAGTTTAAATAATTGTTTAGAATGCAGCCTCTCTTTACGAAATTGGAAGAGAAGGCTTTTTGTGTTTCAAATATACGTGCATAATGATCGATAATGCGCTTGATTTGACAATGGCGGGGCGCATACCGGCATGTATAAATCTCACATCTGTCTATTGGATAATACAACATTTGAGTATTGAGTAATGGAGTATTGCAAACGACAAGAAAGTCAAAGAGCTATTACATCGTTGCTGGTGCTGTACCAATTATCGCTTTGGGGTTAGGTTTGTATTTCTCTCAGTGTAAATTGGCTGCCGTATTGGCCGTTATGGAAGTGCTTTTTTCGATATCACTAATGTTTAAGAATCACAAGCTCAACAGTTCATACTCGTTATAAAAGGCAATGAAACGTGAGAGAGAAATAAAACTAAAAGCCCGACTCAAAAATCGGGCTTTCAATTTGGTGCGAGAAACAGGACTTGAACCTGCACGGGTGTGACCCCACTAGAACCTGAATCTAGCGCGTCTGCCAGTTCCGCCATTCTCGCACGAACTGGGCT
>JAEZHF010000032.1 GCA_023416745.1 Bacillota bacterium | reverse complement strand
GCTATATCACTTATAGATGTTTTTTTATATCCATGCATTGCAAATGTTTTTAATGCGGCGTCAATAATTAAATTTTGCTTTTCCATAGGTAAATTCAAAAAGTTTTCCAAGTAGTTTCCTCCTCATTGAAATTTATAAACCGAATTGGTTTATGTGTATGATAACACGATAAACCGTTTCGGTCAAGACTATTTTTACTATTTTTATCTTGAAATATATACGTTTGTAATTCTAAGCTTTTGTCTACAATTTCCTAATTATTCTCGTTTTTGTCTTGCATTTGCATTAAATCAAACTGTGATATTGATATGATTATTTATCGCCATAAGCTTTTAGATTGCAAAATTAATAATTACAAGATATATATGATTTATTATACTCACTTATATGATATGTATACTCATATCCAAAGCGGAATGATGAACTGTAAAATGTAGTAGGGTGAAATAAATTATGAAACGAAAAGTTGAAAAATACGATTTTAAGGCTTTAGGTCAAGCAATAAAAGAAGCAAGAAATATAAAGGGACTATCTAGAAATCAATTAGCTGATATAATGAACATTGCTCCACGATATATTGCATCTATTGAGAATAGTGGGCAGCATCCAAGCCTACAAATTTTTTATGAACTTGTTACCGTTTTAGATGTATCAGTGGATCAATTCTTTTTTCCAAATAAAAAAGTAGATAAATCTACTCAGCGTAGACAACTTGATAGTCTACTCGATGAAATGGATGATAATGATTTAATCATTATGACGGCTACCGCAAAGGGAATACTAGAAACCAAGTCAGGAGAAAGGATGGAAAGTTAAACCATTCTTTTTTATTTTGTCTATAGATGAAACTTGTTGTCAGAGTTCTCTAATAATATTGGCAAGCAGGGCAAGGTGGTACACACCTTGCGATTTTGCTCAAAATTTCCTTACGGAATTTTCGCCAAATCTGCTTGTTGGGGAGTATCCCCAATCCCCATTGAACACACAATAAATTGTGTGGCTACGCTCCCTTTGGGAGCTTGAAACTCATAAAATCTTACCTCTGTTTCTGTGATTTTTCTTTCTCTTTTTCTACTGAATCTTCTCCTAAAAGACGGTCAACATTTGCCTTTGCAGTCAGAATATTTTTCATTTCTTTTTTTATAGAATGATACTTTGTATAAGCTTTTCTTTTTTCAGAAATTAGTTCTATATATTCCTTTTGTAAAGCCTTTATTGTAGGTATCCTCTTAGTATCTAATTCATCAAAAGCAACCTTTGCAGCCTTGTGCAAAATTAAATCAGCAGTATATTCTTCATAGTATTTCTTGGAATATCCTGATTTACGGTAAGCAGTATAAACATCACGGGTTTTTGAATAATTTATTATATGGGTTTTAAGATTACCTATTTCCTTCATACGATTTTCAATGCTTTTAATCTGGTCTGATATTTCATTAAAGTTACCTGTTGAAAGCTGTGCTTTTTTCTCTAAATCCTCATATATCAGGAGGTTGTTTTCTGTTAAAAAATTAATAGTCTGTGCCATCTGTTTTAGATTGAAAATCTTTGCCCATCGTTCGTAGCCTCTACCCTTTCCTACTTGTAATTTTGACTGTATATCTACCAAAAGATTGACTGGGGATTGTTGTTTGCTAGCTACTTGTTTTCTATTACCATAAGGTATTTTGCCTTCAATTATTTCCTTGATTTCCTCCTCCAAATATCCTTCACCAAGAGAACGCAAACGGATAAATCTCTTTTGCTGTTTATTCTTAAAAGCAAGATGTTTCCCTTGTTTAATAGAGTAACCTGCTTGTTCCATTTGAAATAGAAAATCATCAAAATTTGTAGGTTTTTTTGAGAGTATTTCATCTATAGTATTTCGTAGATTTTGTGAATGAGTAATAGGCTTTTTATCTCCAAGCCATTTACCATAATGGTTTTTCCCACGCTTTGGATTTTCAATAATAGACAGTCCATTTTCAAGACAAAGACGATCAGATATTTTCCCCACAGCTTTACCAGAGCCTAAGAAATCTCTGAATTTTCTTGTACAGTCCAAAGAAGTAGAATTATATATTATATGATTATGAATATGGGACCTATCTATATGGGTGGCTACAAAAAAAGCATGATTCCCTTTGGTAAATTTTAAGGCCAGTTCATAGCCAATTTTATTAGCAAGTTCTGGTGAAATTTCTCCCGGTTTAAATGATTGCCGTATCTGATAAAGTATCACATCATTCCCTTGCTCTCTGCCTGTAATATTGGCATATATTTTCTTAGATAGTATAAATTCTCCCTTTACAGTTTTGGGATCGCATTCGTAAGAAGAAACATATTTACCCTCATTAGTTTTATCGGGATTTAATGCATAATCTATACGGTCAGAAATACAATCAGCTACGGATTTTCCCTTGTTTTTGTGCATGGAAATTAAGCGGGTTGTTGCCATTAGTATAACCTCCTTAATAGCATTAAAAAAGAGCCACCCTATGGCAACTCTCATTAATAAACAGAATGAATTTATTTATCTACTCATCTTTTTTCTCTAATTCTTTAATACTTTCTTCCATCAATTTATCAAAATCACTTTTATATAATGTATCTTGAATGACACGATATTTTTCAAACTCACTTTCTGCAAATGTTTTTGCAATCTTTGCAGTTACCTTACCTTTACCCGATAAAATTTCAGCATCGTTAAATTTTAAAAATGCATCTAATTTTTCTGCCCAATCAGCCATAGTCATGGGAATGTGCCTTCTTGCTTGTCTTGTCGCATAGTCAAGATACATTGTCACAATTTCATTTAATTCTTCTGCTTCATTTTTTGCTAAATAATTCTTAGCAATGGATACATCTGTTTTTACAATCTTACCATTTGGTGCATTTCTCCAGCTAGTTAAACCCATATGATCTTTTTTATGATTTGCCCTTGTGGTGATTACTTCTGCTGCTGTATTACCGTGAATTGCATAGTGCATTTTATTTTGAACAGTAGCAAAGAAGTCCCTGGTAACTTTACTGTCTTTAGAATAATCAACCGCTGTAGCATATATATCAGTGATCTTCTGATAAAACCGTCTTTCACTAGCCCTTATTTCCTGAATTTCAGAAATCAAATGTTCAAAATAATCTTCATCAAAAATTTGTCCATTAATTAATCTATTTTTATCTAAAACATATCCCTGCTTTGTAAAAGTATCTAAGACTTTAGTTGCCCACTGCCTAAACTGTAATGCTCTTTCAGAATTTGTACGGTAACCAACGGCAATTATGGCTGACAAGGAATAGAATTTATATTGATAGGTTTTACCATCATCTGCAGTATGTGCAAATTTTGCACATACTGAGTCTTCTTCTAGTTCACCTGTTTCAAATATATTTTTCAAATGCTTTGTCACCACAGTTCTATCCACATCAAATAGCATAGATATGGCTTTTTGGGTTAACCACACATCACCATCTTGTACACGGACTTCTATAGAATCACTACCTGCATCTTTAGTAAAGACCATAAAGTCTACTGTACTATTGCGTATTTGCATATTCTTACCTTCCATATTTATATTCCTTTCTAATTTCGATATTTTATACCAATCGTATGTATAATGAATTTTTATATCATCTATTATTTAATATCCTATTTACCTATTATATTAAATTATAATCCTTTGCCCATCAAATATCAAACACAGAAAAAATAGCAGGTGTACCATCAAAAAGCAAGGGTCGAGATGAACGGCTACGCCGCCCTTGCTTTCCGCTGGCACTCCTGCTGTGTGTCAATTAAGGGTGAAAGCATAAAAATGCTTTCGCCCTCTTTAATAATTAAATAGATTTCAGTCTTTGATTTATATCCCCAATCTTTCCTAACAACCAAGTAGCAAATAAGGGTATTCCATAGGGACTAATAAGATAGGCAAGTACCATTGCTTTTAATCCATCCTGCACATCTTTCAAGAAAATCATAGTAGCTAGTGCTAGGACGAACAGGAGCAAGGCTAGGATGGAAAGTAGCATTGTTCCAAACATACATATAAACTCACAGATGAGCAGAATAATGGTCAATATTAGAGTAATTGGAAATAATAATATTTTAAGTAGTATTCGCATAATGAAATCCCCCTTTTCCCTTAATACATCTTATATAAAAAACATACCAAATAAAAAGGATATTGTATATCTTATGAATTTTAAATGGTAGAAAGTCTCAACAGTATTTCATCTGCCATATCCCAAAGCCTGTCATAACTTTCTCTAAGAGCCTCTATATCCTCACCATATATATTTCCTGTCTGATGGACACGCTTTGTAAGCTGATTTAAGCTGTTGCTAGTACGACGAAGGAGTGTTACTAACTCTCGTATATCTGATAGGTCTAGGTGGATAATATAGCCGTCTATAGCCATTTTACGGAGATAGGCTCCCATGTTCTTTGTACCAAGTTGAGCCATCTTTTCATCTATTAAACTGCGTTCATGCTCTGTTACCATAAAATGTAGTTGGACATTTCTTTTACGATTTGCCATCACCTCACCTCCGCACATTTATCTTGTTTAACTTTAAATTCTCTATTTAATTGTGGGGATTGTTTTAAGCTATTTAATACAGATGGGCGTTCAGGTTTAGGATTCTCCTTTTGTACCTGTTCTTGCGAGCCTGATACTTCTATGCCCATATTTAGCTCTGTATCAAGTACAGCTAACCTAGAAATTTTATCCTTTAACTCTTGTTCTTGTGGGAAGGGCTTGCCAATCTCTGACTTTGCCGCTTCTTGCTGTTTGGTGAGATTTTCAAGCTGATCCCTAACATGATTTAATCTATTTCCCATATTAGTAAGGGTATTATCAATACGGGTAAGATTACCCCTTGCATCAGTTCCCAATTTTGCTGTATGACTCATTGCTCCCTTTAGATTAAGTTGAAATTCATTATAAAAGCCATCATAGGATAAGTACATGGTAAAACCTCTATAACTGCCTACTTCCACTGGTTCTTTGCCTCTTACTTCTTTACAAACTTCAAGTAAAGCAGCTCCTGCCTTCTCCTTATCTGTAAAGGTATTACCTTTTATCACCATTGGTAAAAACTCACCTTCAGTTGGAATGTTTTCTGAAAGGGTCTTTAAATCCTGTTCAAAACCCCTAATAAATCCCTTGTTCTTTTCAATATTTTCAGGAAAGTATTTTAATAGATTATCTTCTAAACGGTACTGGTTACTCTGATGGTTTGCCTTCAAAAGCTTTAGCTTTGCCACATCAATATCCAAATCCATCTTTTCCTTGATTTTTGGATTACCTGCACATAGGGCTTTAATTTCTGCATAAGATAGAGCCGCTTCATCCACATCTTCACAGGAACGGACAGGGCTTTTTGAAGTCATTATCTGTGAAATAAATTTCTGCTTGTTTTCTACAGTTTGCCAGATATACGCATCAAATGTTGCCTCTGTTACATAGCGAAAAATATCTACCTCATCATTCATATTTCCCTGTCTTTCAATTCTTCCCGCCCTCTGTGTTAAATCCCCTGGTCTCCAGGGACAATCTAAATCATGAAGTGCCACAAGTCGATCCTGAATATTAGTACCTGCACCGCATTTTTGAGTGCTACCAATTAGTACCCGAACATCGCCACTACGCACCTTGGCAAACAATTCCTTCTTTCTAACTTCTGTATTTGCCTCATGAATAAAGGCTACCTCATGGGCAGGTACACCTTTTGCTACTAACTTATCCCTTATATCATCATAAACATTAAATGTAGCTCTATAGTTAGCTTCCTCTTGAGCTGAACCATCTTGTAAAGCATAAAGTTCTGTTCCATTAACGGTTTTATTTCCTGCCTCTGCCACCCTTTGCACTTGTGATGCCCTGCCTTTAGGTGTAGAAATATCACAGAAAACAAGTTGGGTTAATTTTTCAGGTTTACCTTTATCCCAGATATTATAAATGTTATTGATACAGGCATTTACCTTGCTATTTTCATCGTCTGGTAGGAGTGGGTTAACAATCCGTTGGTCTAGTCCTAGTTTTCTTCCATCCGACGTGTTGGGTAGAAAGCCGGCGAGGTAGCAAAAGCTCCTTTTCCGACAGTCCCCCTCCGAACCGTGCTTGATACTTTCGCATCACACGGCTCTCCAGTAATTTCATTTCAAGAACGATTTATTATAGTACCATTATGAATTGCTACATGGCATTCCCGACATACCACAAGCGTTTTTCTTTTTCGTGCAGACATAAGTTCTACCCATTTGGGTACTTCACCTTGTCCAGGCTTTTTAAGGTCGGCAAGCTTACGTATATGGTGTACTTCAATATTCTTGGTACTACCACATAACTCACATGTATCAGCTAATAATCTCTTTATTAACTCTGTACGCCCACCATATACTTTGTATGGCTTATCTTGAATTATGGCTTTACGTTTATAAGAAAGAGATATTCCTCCCCATATTGCAACTAACGGTTTCTTATTTGGTCTTTCTACAACTACCTTCAAACATGGTACTGTTTTCCCACTGGTACTTATTGTTGTATCTTTATACTTTGACTTTTCTTTATTAATAGATGACCTGTGTTTACAAGCTAAAGTTTTTAATAAAGAAGTTTCCATATACCAATATAGTTTAGAAAACCATGATAAATTCTGTGCAAGTATATAATATTGCACTAAACCTCTGTATTCTTGTTGATAGGTCTGAACTATTGTAAAATCATCATCCTTTAGTAGATTATTCTTATGAGTTACCTTCCCATGACGCATATAAGATCTGCATGTTTCTTCAATCACATTTGCAGGAACAAATAATGCAATTGCTCCATTTGCTCCCCTACGCCCAAGTGGGTCAATATAGTCATTTGCACGCTGTGCTTTAATTTCATATCCAAGAAATTTTGCTGATTGACTACTTGCATTTGTAATCAAAGTTTTATCTACTGATAAAGTAAGATTTAACTTCTCCATAAGGAATTCTTTCATTTCTACTTTTATTTCTTCTGCCTCTGCCTTAGACCCTGTAAATCCAATAAGAAAGTCATCGGCATATCTGACATAACGAAATCTTCTGTAATTCTCATCATGTGTATCAACAGAAGGTATTTCTCTGCGTTTAACTACTAATTGATGAGCTGTTTTTATATCTCCTATCTTTTTGCTTTTTCTAATTTCATCAGTTAATTTCCTATAGTCTGTGTTTGGTTTATGTCGTCCTCCCTTTGTGTATTTAGGGGTCATAAACTCATCAATCCAATTATCAAACTCATTTAGATAGATGTTTGCTAGCAATGGACTAATGACACCACCTTGTGGTGTTCCACTAATGGTCTGATTGAATTTCCAATCCTCAATGTATCCAGCTTTTAGCATATTACTTATC
>JAEZHF010000021.1 GCA_023416745.1 Bacillota bacterium | reverse complement strand
GACAGGCCGGGTGCAAAACTGGGGACAGATTCTTCTTCAGCTCTCTGTTTTCTTCCCGGATAAGGTTAAATCTTCACTGGCTTGATCTTATGGGTTCAGTGAAAGCACAAAACTATTTACAGACCCTTTTAAATCTTTCGCATTAAGTAAACCTCTAGTAATTGCCAAGAGCATTGGTTTTAAGTAGTGGAGGTATTTTCCATAACACTAATCAATTAATATATGGAGTCCACACCCATGCCAAAACTCCACTTCCTCAACATCCTGCTCTGAGCCGCCCTCGCCCTGTGGATTGTGATCGGCATCCGCTGGCTGGTTCGGCGTCGGCGCGGGCAGCGCGGGGCGTAACGGACATATGGTAGGGGGCGGCATCCTTGACGCACCGAATAGTGCCGGGCTGCGTGCGGCGCGTATTGAAATCACGGAGAGTCAACATCCTGCTCTGGGTGGGAACCTCCCTGTGCATCGCGCTTGGTGTTCGCTGGCTGATACACTACCGCACGAATCAGCCTCCCTCGGAGAGCCTGCCCCTTTGGGTATGAGGTAGGTGTACGGCAAAGCCGGACGGAGGGAGTGACATGCAGCAGCAGCGAAGTTATCCCTCCCTCAGTCACCTGCGGTGACAGCTCCCTCATCTGAGGGAGCCAACCATCGTTGCCGCAATAAGCCTTCTCCTCGAGGGGGAGCTTTTTTTATCGCTGCTATGCAATATATACGCAACAGATATATGCAAAAAAGATATATCCGTAATGCATATAGTATCACCCGGCTTGCTGTTGCCCTTGTCCCTCATCAAAGCAAGGGCGCGGGAGTGTGCTTCGCTCACACGTCTTCACGCTTTTGCTTCAGCCGGTAATTGCGCCCCGCCTTGTACCCGATGCAGAAGCAGAACTTCCCGCACATGTGCATGATGCGCCCGCCCAGCGCCTCGTCGTACCCGACGATCTCTTCTATTGACTTCTCGGACGTGAATATGGTGATACCCCCGTTCACTACGCGCCGGTTGATCAGCTCAAAAGAGTGTTTTATGTCCGCAGCCGTCGGTTCAGTTCGCATGAAGTCGTCGATGTACAGCGCCTCCGCTTTGCCATAGCGGGTCAGCACATGGCTGTACGCTTCATCGTTGACGGCGCTCTTCATCTCGTTCATCAGCTGATGAAAGGTGATGTACAGCGTCGTGCGCCCGCCCGCAATGAAGTGTCCGCATACCGCGGTGCCAAGGTGCGTCTTGCCCGTCCCCGTCTGCCCGCTGATGTACAGGAACCGGCTGTCCTGCTGCGCAATGAAGTCGCGGCACAGCTGCAGCATGCGCTTCTGAAAGTGTTCCTTTGCCACAAAGTTGTCGAAGCGGAACCGGCTGATGGCGTCCTCCATGCCGGACTTCTTCAACGCGATCAGAGAATCTCTTTGCGCGTGGCACCCGCATTCTTCAAGCATCCTCCTGCCATCCTTTGTCACGATTCTGTGGCCGCTGTTGTTGCACTCGTCGCAGTGCACCGCGTTTTCAAACGTCAGTACCATCATATCACCTCGCTGTATATGTATTCGATCACCTTGGGCTTATCCTTGCCCGGCGCGGCTCGCGCGTCCTGCTCCCACAGGCGCACGGATGCCCGCCAGTCCTTCATCGGAGACTTGCCCACCATCCATCCCTTGGATGCATAGAAATCCACGAAGCGCTGTGCGTCCACGCCGTTGCCCCGCTCGGCGCAGTAGGCCTTCACGTCGTCCAAAGACGGCTTTTGAAAACGAAGTTTGGAGGAAGAGGTGTGTGTGTGCGGCGAGCCGCCGCGATTATAAACACTCTCTTCATCCTTATCCGTATCCATATCATTGTCCTTATCCTTATCCTTATAGCTTATTGTGGGGTGGCTCTGGGTTCCGGTGGGTTCCTTTGGCTTTTCTTCGGTTGCGGCGGGTTCTTGCGGGCTTTCGCCGGGTTCCTCCGGGGCTCCGCCGTGTAGGGACGGCCTGCCGCCCTTGCGTCCGTTGGCGCGGTTGCGTTCGCACATCGCCTCGTAATTCGTCCTGTCGCGGTCCAGCTGTTTGGCCAGCAGCATGAATGTCGCCCTGATCTGGCCTTCCAGCGCAACGTCCCGCCCCTCTTCATGCGCGAACAGCGCCTTAATGAGCAGCCCCGCATCCTCGTCGCTCATCGACTCAAACACATCGCCATAATCCCTGTACATCAAGAATGATTTTTTGTCCGTCATATGATAGCCTTTCTTCATAGGGCGTGCCCGTTTGCTTTGATGATGCCACAGATTTTATTTCAAAACTGTTCAACTTTTCAGAAAAAATAATTCATAATAATTATGAATAAGTATTGCCAAGACCCATAATGTGGTGTTATAATACCCCTCGAGAAGAAGGTTCCCTGCCTAGGAGAACGAAAAAAGGGAACAATGCATATAAGCAAATTTAAATTGGAGGTAACAAGACAATGAGCAGCACACAGGACAATTTGATGGCGGCATTTGCGGGCGAGTCCCAGGCGAACAGGAAGTACACGGCATATGCGAAGAAGGCCGAAGCGGAAGGCAAACCGAACGCGGCCAAGCTGTTCCGCGCGGCGGCGGATGCGGAGACGCTCCACGCGCTCAAGCACTTTGAAGTGGCCGGCAAGTTAAGCGGCACTGCCGACAACTTAAAGGATGCTGTGGCGGGTGAGACGCACGAGTATAAGGAGATGTATCCGGATTTCGTGAAGCTGGCCGAGGCCGAGGGCAACAAGGCGGCGCTGATGTCGTTTACATTCGCGATGAAGGCGGAAGAAGTGCATGCGCGTCTGTATCAGGAAGCGCTGGACAACATTGACGCGGAAGGCGAAGTGTTCTATTATCTGTGCCCGGTGTGTGGCAACATCGAGAAGGCCGTGCCGGACAAATGCCCCATCTGCGGCGCTCCCGGCAGCAAGTTCATCAAATACTAAAGCAGAGCGGCTAAGCCATGGCGGACCCAAAACGGATGCCGGTGCTGTTCGCGGGGCACGGCTCCCCGATGAACGCGATAGAGGACAATGCGTTTACGCGCGAATGGCGGCGCATCGGCGGGATGATACCGCGTCCACGGGCGATACTCGCGGTGTCGGCGCACTGGTACGGCGAGGACACGCGCACATCGGATGCGGCGCTGCCGTGCATGATATACGACATGTACGGCTTTCCGCGCCCGCTCTACGAGGTGAAATACCCAGCGCCCGGTTCGCCGGAGCTGGCGGGGCAAGTCAAGGCGCTGCTGCCCGGAACGGTGACGGACAACAGCTGGGGCATCGACTACGGTACATGGTCGGTGCTGGTACACCTGTTTCCGAACGCGGATATACCGGTGGTGCAGCTGAGTGTGGACGCGCGTAAAAGCCCGCAGGCGCACGTTGAACTGGGGCGCGCGCTGGCTCCGCTGCGCGGCGAGGACGTGCTGATACTGGGCAGCGGCAACGTGGTGCACAACCTGCACCTGATTGGCTGGAACGTGCCGGGCGGCTTCCCGTGGGCGGACACGTTCGACCGGTACATACGCGGGCATATCGAGATGCGGGACTTTGCCGCCGTGGCGGATTACCGCCGTGCGGGAGAGTCGGCGGAGAAGGCGTTCTTCACGCCGGACCATTACTTCCCGCTGCTGTACGTGTTGGGCGCTTCGGATTCGGCGGACAGTCTGACGGTGTTCAACGACGCGCGGGTATACGGTTCCATCTCGATGACGGGGTATCTGTTTCAATAATAGTTATATATCAAAGACGGTTCGGGGTGAACAGCAGCCTCTCAGCATAATCACAATCAAAGAATAATCGTTGCATTAAGGCAAAGCTAAAGGGCTTGCTGTCCGTTGTTCACAGGCAGCAAGCCCTTATCGACTGCTTGAATAAATATTGGTCTAACTTTTGGGGGGCACTTCAGTTCACGAACCTGCGCCTTTTTGCTTGCGATAAAGCTGGGGGGATTTAGCTAACCAATTTGGAGTATCCGAACATCAGGGCATCCGGAACTTTTCGCTGGCCAGTCAGTGACCCGCCGTACTTGTTGATGTTTTTGCCCATAAAGCTCATGGTGGCCGACTGGCCTCCGTCAAGATTATAAGCGACCTGGCAGCCATACTGCTTAAAAACCTTGGCTAACTCTGTCAGTGTCATACCAACGCTATAATTTTTCTGTCTGCCATCTACGACGATCAATAGATAGTGGTTAGGTGCGATCATGCCGACGGCTGTGCGCGGGTTCTTCTTCCTTAACCGGTGGCTGTCCAGCCCGGATTGTATCTTGCCGCCATTGATCAGCGTGGGGCCAAATGAGAAGGTGTTCCTGACGCCTGCATTCAGCAGTATTTGAGGCGTCGTGGTCTTCGGTTTTAATACCCGCAGAGAACCGTCGGGGTAAAATGCCAGCGTATCGGCCTTTGTATTATTCAGATAGGTGATGCCATTGCGCATGATGATGCCTTTTCTGCTTGTATCGGCCCGGTTCATGTAATCACCATTCACGGCAATAACGGTTTTATAGTTTTTAGCTATATTAGAGAGAGGCAGAGAGGAAGAGCCGGGTTTTTTCATATTGGCAAACCCCGGGAGTTCCGCACGCCCATTCTTTGTGACAATTTCGGCCACAAAGTATGTCATCGGCCCATTTTTATCGGTTATGCGTTTGATTTCGACGTAGAGCGAGAAGGAGCGGTAAAGCCAATATCCTTTTTTGGCGTCCTCCACAACCTCTTCCTTGCCTTCTCCAATAAAGTAGCGATTGCTATAATTCTGTGTCAGTACATAGGGCTTGGAAAAAAATGAGTAAAAAGGAAAACCGTCAGCGCTGTCGGCTTCGTGCGTTTCGGGTGATGTGACTTCAGGTAATGCAGCCTCGCTGACGGGTTCTGCAGCATAGGCTGGAGTACAAACACAGCCGAAAACCAACAATAAAGCCAAAATGATCAGAGCAGCCTTTTTTGTGAACATACCTCACCTCAAAAAATGAAAAGTCACAATGCTAACTGATACATTACACAAAAGTACACTAATTGTCAATAATCGGCGGTTTTTATACTACCGCTTCCATTACTGGTCTCATAGCTGCTTTCGCAGTTCACTTTCCATTTGGAAGATAACCATGCTGATAAAGGAATCATCAAAGACCAACAGCGCCGCATCGAAAAACTCTGTTATGCGCTGTTCATACTCTTCCGGAACCAGTGAGAGCGCCTGTGTATGTCCGGCATCCGGCACCGTCCATAAATCGGTGCGGCCCGCCGCCGCATCCGCGTACAGTGCACCGAAGGCCTGCTCGTCCGCTTCTTCTCCCGCGGCGATCAGCAGATAGCGCGTATCTGCCGCCTCTGTCATGGAATCCTGTATCGTGGTTTGGGGCGGCTGCTGACCCGTGAATACGCCGGCGGTGAAGTACATCACGCGCGTCGTCCAGCTGCGCCAAAGGCTGCGGTTCTCCGGCAGCGACAGATAATCGCCGATCGAATGGTGCGTTGCGCCGTCGCTGATGATGGCGGTTATTTCGGGGAATGCGCTGCTCTCGCCAAGCAGTATCTCGCCGCCCATCGACAGACCAAGCGCGCCCACAGGCTCCGTGCTGCCCTGCGACTTAAGATAGTCCAGCGCTGCGCTGATGTCCTTCCCGCACTCCCAGCCCAGCGCGTTGCCGCCGCCGCTGCCGCCGTGTCCGCGCACATCCAAAGCCAGCACGCCGTAGCCATGCTTCTGCAGCATGCGGGCGTATCCGGCGGCCTCTTCTTTGCTGCTGTGCGCACCGTGCAGCAGCAGTATACAGGCTCCATTCTGTGGCGGGGCATACCAGGCCGAGAGCTGCACACTGTCCTGTGCTGTCAGTGTCACCGCCTCAAAACCATCCGGCGGCTCGCCCTTACCGGCAGCGCCGCGGGTGGATGCGACGATGCCCATTACAGCGGGAAACAGCAGATACAGTATCACGGTGATGCCGCCCAGTATGCTGAGCATTATGATGAGCGCTTTTTTTCCTTTTCTCATGGGAAGACTCTCCAAAAATATATTAATGCACCATATTATTGTAACCGATGCCGGGCACTGTGACGAAGGGAGCAAATGAAAAGCCGGCGGGGGATACCGCCGGCTGATGTACCGTTAACTACCTGAAGTCTACCACGACCTCATTGCTGCTCTCGTAGTTCACTTTCCAGTTGGGTATGCCGACGGAGAACATTCTGCACAAAGACTCGATGCTGGATTTGACTGTCTCAACGCTGCCGGATGACAGCGAGTCCACCTGACTCACGCACTTGTTGTAAAGCGCCCATTCCGGACCGTCGGTCAGATACTGGCGGTACCCCTTCGGTGCGCCGGAGGTGAGTGTCACGCTGTCCGACGTGGCCGGAAGCGCTAACCTGTTCATCAGCAGGGAAACTGAGGAAGCCGCTTCTTCGCCGGTGCCTTCCGTGGTGGCGGGTGTGGATGCCGGTGTTGCTGTCGGTGTCGCTGTCGGTGTCGCTGTCGGTGTCGCTGTCGGTTCGGTCGTCAGTGTCGGTTCAGGTGTGGGCTTTGGCGTTGGCGGTGTAGTTTGCGTCGGCACGGGGGTCGGCGTCGCCGCTCCGTAAACGGGCAGCTTTGCATCCGATTTCAGCTTGGCCTTTACCTTGGACAGCACGCTTTGCGCGCCCTTGCGGACGACGGGCAGCTGCATCCGGTTCCATTTCGCGACGGCTGCCGATGCGGTGTAGTCCTTATACTGCTCCACCTTAACGCCATATATTTTTTCAATCAGTTCAACACGCGCTTTCTGGTCCGTCAGCACAAAGTTCCAGTTGAATATGCCGTAGTTGTATTTGCCGCCCATCGAGTACATGCCGATATCGTCAGCGTTTACATTATAGCCGAAGGCCGCCAGCGCCGCTGTCTGGGCCAGCGTGGTGTTGGTATACAAGTTGCCGTCGAAAGCGGACAGCAGATTGGGGATGCTCGCCAGCAGACCGTTCTGTTTGATCTTGTCGAATATGGCGACCAGCATCTTCTTCTGCCGGTTGATGCGGTTGAGGTCGCCTGCTTCCGAAACGCCCTTGCGCACACGCAGATAGTCCAGCACGGCCTGACCGTTCATATCCTGCACGCCCGCCTTATATGAGCGGCCTTGCATCTTGAAGTCCAGCTCCATGTCGAAGCCCTGTACGCCGCCAATGGCATCCACCAGCCCCTTGACCGCGTTCATGTCCACCGCGTAATAGTAGTCTACCGGTATGCCGCCCAGCATCCATTCCGCCGATTCGCAAACCTTCTCAAAGCCGCTCATGGAATAGTTATTGGATTCCGAGGGCCAGCCGCCGCCGCAGTCTATGGACGCGTTCAGCTTGTATATGCCGTCGATGTCCGGAATTTTCGCATAAGTGTCACGCGGGAGCGATATCATATTAACCGAGCCCGTCGCCTTGTTGACGGACAGTATGATCATCACATCCGAATGGAACGCCTTTTTGCCGCTCCACGTGTTGCGCTCTTCGGAATGGTCCACGCCAATCAGCATGATGTTGACGATATCCTTCAAAAAGCCGGTATCCGCCTGCGCCAACAGTGCTTCATACGGGTCTATGGTGGGCTCGGCATCCGGCTGCTGCGCGTCCGCCGGGGCATCGGGGTTCTGAGAAACGGATGGGCGCGGTGTGATCTGTTCGGCCACTTGGTTGAACTGCGCCATCGGATCGTTCCAGATGGAGTATACGTAAGCGCCGGCGCCGATCAGTATCAGCACAAGGGCACCCGTGATGCTGAGCACAACTGTTTTCTTTTTGCTCCAGCGTTTTTTGGTTTTTTCCGCAGGCAGCACGCCGTCCGGCGCAACAGCGTCCACGCTGCTGCCCGAATCCGGGATAATGGGGGAGGGCAACTCCGCGTCTGCCGCTGCGGCTTTCTTTTTGCCCCCGAAGAGCTTTTTCTTTGCTTTTGCGCCGCCGGTTTCACCATCCGGCATATCGCCCGGTTTGAGGCTGTTATCACCGGCCTGACCGTCAGCATCACGGCTGCCGCCGGATTCGCCCGGGCTGCTCTCCAGCCCTTCGTCAGTATATTCCGCCGTAACGGGATTCTGTTCATCTGCCGGTGTCAGCGCCGGCGTTTTCCGGCTGAACCACCAATTCATCTTCTTCATGTCGGGTCTGCTCTTTCTTTGCGATATATGCTATTCCGGACAGACGTCACGGTTTATGCCGATAAAACGAGCGGCTGATACTGATTTAACATCATCTAATATAATACAATCATTGGAATGATTCCAACTGTTTTAGAGCAATATACCAAAAAAGTTTACACTTTCATTAAATAAATGCAGGAGCATACACCAGAGGAAGACAAAATGTCTGCCGGACAGGGTTTACAGCTGTGACGGCAGCCGACCCGAAGCGGGAGCATCTTCGGTGTTCCACGCGTATCCGGCTCAGCCGCAGCTCTGATTCTTCTTTCCGTGATTATGATTAATTCGCATATATTCAGCCGCAAAAGCTCGATCAGTTCGCGCGCGTATATGGATATTATTACCGTACTATGGACGAATCGCGTCCCCGAAAAGTTCCGGTTAAGGAATAAAAAAGAGGCCGGAATTTCCGGCCTCAGAAAAATGGTTAGCTCAGTTGAAGTCTATGGTTACCTCGTTAAAGCTCTTGTCACTCTCGTAGTTGACGCGCCAGTAGCTGGAGGACAACGGCACGGAGAATGTGCTGCATAGCGACCTCACGTCCAGAATCACCTGGTCGTTGGCGGCCTTTTTCGCTTCTGCGCTGTCCTGCGAGCCGAGCGATGCGCACGCGGCCACCGCTTTGTTGTACAGCGCCCATATTGGGCCGTCCGGCAAATACTGCCTGTATCCCGGCGGTATCACGCCGGTGGTATTCAGCGTTACGTCTTTCGCGCGAGTTTTTGCCGTACTCAGCAATGTAAATGCGCTGCCGACCGAGTCGCCGCCGGAGGCTCCCTCAGTCGGTGTGGGTGTGGGAGTCGGCGTCGGTGTCGGCGTCGGTGTCGGCGTCGGTGTCGGCGTGGGCGAGGGCGTCGTTACCGGCGGTTTGGGCGTCGGTGAAGGCGTGGGCGTCGGGGCCACGTAAACAGGCAGCTTGGCGTCTGCGTCCAGCTTGGCCTTCACCTTGGCCAGTGCCTTCTCGGCCTGCTTCTTGATCACCGGAGCGCGCATGGATTCCCACCTCGCTTCCGCCGCAGATTGGGTATAGTCCTTATACTGATCCACCTTGACGCCATATATTTGCTCGATCAGCTTCACACGCGCTTTCTGATCGGTCAGCACAAAGTTCCAGTTGAATATACCGTAGTTGTATTTGCCGCCCATCGAGTACATGCCGATGCTTTCGGAATCCACGTTGTAACCGAAGGCTGCCAGCGCCGCCGTCTGGCCCAGCGTGGTGTTGGTATACAGGTTGCCGTCAAACGCCTCCAGCAGATTGGGGATGCTCGCCAACAAACCGTTTGTCTTGATCTTGTCGAATATGGCGATAAGCATCTTCTTCTGCCGGTTGATGCGGTTGAGGTCTCCGGCCTGAGAGATGCCCTTGCGTACGCGCAGGTAGTCCAGCACGGCCTGGCCGTTCATGTCCTGCACGCCCTTTGTGTAAGAACGGCCCTGCATCTTAAAGTCCATTTCCACGTCGAAGCCCTGTACGCCGCCGATGGCGTCCACCAGCCCTTTGACCGCGTTCATGTCCACCGCGTAATAGTAGTCCACCGGAATGCCGCCCAGCATCCATTCCGCCGCTTCGCAGACCTTATCGAAGCCGCTCATGGAGTAGTTATTGGCCTCAGTAGGCCAGCCGCCGCCGCAGTCGATGGATGCGTTCAGCTTATATATGCCCTCCACGCCGGGTATCTGGGCGTAGGTGTCGCGCGGGAGAGAGATCATGTTGACCGCGCCCGTCGCCTTGTTGACGGACAGCACGATCATCACGTCCGAATGGAACGCCTTCTTGCCGTTCCAGGTGCTGCGCTCCACCGAATAGTCCACACCGATCAGCATAATGTTGACGATGTCCTTTAAAAAGCCGGTGTCGGATTGCGCCAGCAGCGCCTCGTACGGGTCTATGGTGGGGGATGGGCCGGGCGTGGCCGAATCCGACGGGTCGTCGGTGCCCTGCGGCGCCTTCGTCTGCGACGGCGGCGGAGTGATCTGGTCCGCCACGTTGTTGAACTGCGCCATCGGGTCGTTCCAGATGGAGTAGGCGTATGCGCCGCCTCCGATGAGTATCAGAACGAGAGCGCCCACGACGCTCATGATGATGATTTTTTTGTTGCTCCAGCGCCCGCCCTTTTTCTTGCGGAGCTGCACGCCGTTCACCTCCATACGGTCAGCACCGCCGCCCGTATCCGTGGAGACTTCCGTGGAGTCGTCCAGATAGTCGTTCTCTGAACCCCTGTACTTGTTTTTCATGCGTATCGCTCTTCCTTTTTGGTTGTATAGTTAACCGGAGCACGCGCCGCGGTTAATGTCGTTATATGTCGTCATACTTAATAATAATACAACTATTTGTTCAGCACCAACTGTTTTATATATTTGCACAGAAAATTTTACACTCCGGTGATTATCGCGCGCTTTTCCAACGTTATGACGTTTGACATCCGCCGAATGTTCCGGCTGGAAAGAGGAATTGTATTTGAAATCTGCAATAAAGCGATCCTACTGTGAATGATCTTGCCACCATGTCGCAAAATTGTTATTATGTGGGTGGCGTCGATTGTAATATATTGCACTTAATTTATGATACCGGAGGGATTTGCCGATGAACAGAGTACGATATATCTTGATTGCAGCGGTTGTTGTTCTTCTTGTGTCAGGCTGTGGATCAAGTGAACCTGCAGATAAATGGGACAGGCGGCCAATGCTGATGGTGGAAGGCGAGATCTATCTGGACACGGGTAAACAGATGCCGGTGGAGATCGTGGAATCGGCCATACTTGGGGTCATTTCCTCATCGGTGGACGGCTCTGAAAAACCCGAGCAGGACGGCGAGAGCAATTTCGGCTGTGAAGGCGCGCCATATGCTTACTTGGATGACGGCCTTGCCGTATTGCTCGACAACGAGTGGGTGTTTTTCGAGAAGGAAATACAATAGCGTCTCCAAATAGAAGCAATTAACAAACAAAACGCCCCGCGAACGCGGGGCGCATGTATGCGGGGCTCATATCCCCCGAATGGTATGCAGAGTCAAAAGCCTGTCAGCTGCCCAGTTGGCTTTTCACCTGCTGCACTTCACCGTCTTCTGCCATCGTGGCGGGCTGGTAGAAGCCTTTGCTTTGCGCCAGCTTATACAGTTCATACTGCGACGTCTCGCAGTTGTTCCTGATTTGCTGAATGGCCTGCCTCAGATTCGGATTCGAGCACTCGGATATCACGTTTGCGTATGTCGTCAAACTCGCTTTAACGGACCCCAGAGCGTCGTTGACCATGGCTTTTTCCTGCAGCTGGCCCTGAGCGCCGCCGCTTCCCTGAAATGCATTTTGGTTCATCATCTTTTCATCTCCTCCTAACCCAGGAATGACATCAGTTGTTGTTTTGTCTTCTGCGCATCCTGCGCGGACTTCTCAAAGTAAGCCCGCACCTGCGGGTCGGAAGACTGCTGGGCGTACGTGTTCATTTTTTGAAATGCCGTGTCATGCGCCCCGATAAGATGCCGTAAATGCTGAAGCTCCAGTTTGTTCAATTGTGACATAGAAGGACTCCTTTCATCGTATTCACACGATTAGTATCCTTCGCGCATCTCTTTTGATATGCGATACATGTTTTGTATTATTGGGGAAAAAATATTATTTCGGTTTTAGTTTCCGATTGATTTAAAAAGAAATAATTGATAGAGATAAAACCAAAAAGGACAAACGGCGGCACGATCTTCTTTTGCATCTTCAGATCAGTTGCCGCTGTTTATTGGGGGGTCATGCCTTGTTTTCGCCGGTCTGCCGCTCGCGGATGCGGCCCTTGGTGAGCGATGCGGCCATGGCGCCCAGCGCGACGCACGCGGCCACGACGAACGTGAAGCGCATCGCGTAGACGAACGCGGCGGGAGAGGTTTCCGCCAGTGCAGCGGTACCGGAGCCGCCCGCCCGCCCCACGAACAGCGAGAACAGCAGCCCCGAGAACGCCACGCCCAGCACCATGCCCATGTTGCGTGCGGTGGCCAGCATGCCGGACGCTACGCCACGGTTTTCCGCCGGGGCGCTGCCCATCAGCGCGCTGTTGTTGGGCGTCTGGAACAGACCGGAGCCAACGCCCGTCAATGCCATCGACATCACGATATACCATGAGGGCGTGTCCGCTTGCAGGCGGCTCAGCAAAAACAGCCCGGCAGCCATCACGCCCATGCCTGCGGAACTCAATAGCCGCGTGTCGTGCCTGTCCGAAAAAATGCCGGCCAGCGGTGCGACAGCGAGCGTGGCCAGCGGCATCGGCATATACAAAAGGCCCGCATGAGCCGGAGTGAACATACGGACGGTCTGCAGATAGAACGGCGTCAGGAAAACCATGATGTACTGCGCCATGTAGTTGAGGACCGCAGCGGCCAGACTGGCTGAGAACACACGGCTTTTAAACAGCGACAGCGACAGTATGGGGTATCGGGTACGCTTCTGGTATAGTACGAACACTGCGCCCAGCGCGAGGCCCGCGCCCAGCAGCAGTGCAAACAGCCACGGAGAAAGCCCTGCGCCCAGCTGGTTGAGGGGCAGCAGCAGTAAAAGCAGCGTACTGAATATCATCGCGCTGCCGGGGATATCCATGGGCACGGCAGGCTGCTTTTGATCCGCGGGGATAAATTTAACTGCCATGATAATGCCGATAATGCCGACAGGGATGTTGATATAGAATATGCTCTGCCAGCCAAATGCGCCGGTGAGCGCGCCGCCAAGCACCGGCCCGGCGGACAGCGCCACGGCCACGGCGATGGCATTGACGGAAAAAGCGCGCCCGCGCCGCTCGGGCGGGACACTGGCGGTGATGATCGCAGAGTTGGTGGCAAACATCATGCCCGCGCCAACGGCCTTCGCCACGCGCATCGCGATGAGCAGCCCGATGCTGGCGGCCAGCCCGCACAGCGCGGAGCCCACGGTGAACACCGCAAAGCCGGTGACATAGACGCGTTTCTGGCCGTATAAGTCTGACAAACGCCCAAAGAACAGAAGCACACTGCTGACCACCAGCAGATACGCAGTGATCACCCATTCCACTGTGGACAGCGGCACATCGAAGTGCGAGCGTATCACTGGTGCGGCGATGTTGACCACGCTGGCGTCCAGCGCCGACATGAACGTGCCCAGCGCCACACTCAGCAGCATCAGCGTCTGTTTTCTCTTCATGATGTCTCCTCCTTGCCGTATGCTGACAAAGATACGCCTGCGCGCAGTTTTTGTCAACGCGTGCGGTGTACCTATTCTCAGTATCTGCGGCGCGGGAAACGGTATGCAGCACGGTGCTTTTGAATCGAAGCCATTACTTTACAAAACCAAAAAAGGTAAATTATAATAGACGAGACGATTGCTGTGTCACCGGGTTAATTGCTGCCTTGGGCAAGGGGTATGTATTAGGGCTGTACAAGAAAAGGTGTTGCCGCCGCGCTCCATTCTCCGCAGAAGTTAGCCGCCACGAAAGGAATGCAGTCTGCGGAAAAAGTGACGGTACAGAACGGTGAGTGGATCAACATACAAGAAGAGGCTGCGATTACGTTAACCTACTTGTATTGCTAAGGAGATTATTATGATTGATAGAAGAGAGAAAATAGAAATCAACCATGAGATTGACGGGGAATTAGCCCAGTATAAGTGACACAGATATCATGTTGAATTTTAGCAACGCTTTGAATGACTTGTATCCGCACCTTATCCCAATTGTAGCTTTTAGTTATGATAGCTGGGATGAGATCGTAGAACATTTGTTTTTTCAAATGGTGTATGAGACGTTTTCATATAAGTATGGGGTGCATTTGAATTGTGAGAATAGCCATACTTATAACTATACTCTCAATAATTATAGAAGGATTAATCATATTGAATGCAAGCCAAAACAAATACCATTAAAAATCCTGATCAATGGCAATTGGAAAAGCTTAAAACAGGAAGATTTAATAGCCAAATCAATGGTATTCAAGGCATTTGGCGACGGAATGCATTGCCCATCAGGCGGGCTAAGTAAAAAAGAAGCATCGAACGTTAGATTTAATCTAGTGGAAGTTGATTTCGTTGAAAAGGGAACAGGGCGTCGAATAAGCGATTCCCTGAGCGATCAATGTCTTATTGATAAAGAAGATATATATTTTGATTTCATCTGCGAGACTTATAATGAAGAATATAGAGAAAAAAGGATTATCGTATATAATTGGGTAAATAACGCCTAAAGTTTTTTTGGTGCAGGGCTAAACCCATCGACCCAGCAGTATTTCAATGATTGACATAATACGCAGAATTTTTGCTTGCTTCAAGAAAAGAAGAGGAGGATTGGGAGCAAAGCCCCAAATCCTCCTTTATGAGAACATACTGTTCAGAAGTTGAAGTTGTCCGGGTCCGGACCGAAGCGGCGTCCGCGGTCCAGCGCGTCGATGGCGGCCATATCGGCAGCGTCCAGCTCGAAGCCGAACACGTCGGCGTTTTCGAGGATGCGCCGCTCGTGCACCGATTTGGGTATCGTCACGATGCCGTGCTGCAGATCCCAGCGCAGCACCACCTGCGCTGGCGATTTGCCGTGCTTTTTCGCGATGTCCGCCAGCACGGGGATATTCAGATGCCCTTGCATCAGCGGGCTCCATGCCTCCACCTGTATGCCATGCTCCGCGCAGAACACGCGCAGTTCCTGCTGCGCCATCAGCGGGTGCAGCTCCACCTGATTCACCGCGGGCACGGTGGGATACTTGTCCAGCACGTCCTGCAAATGATGAATCTGGAAGTTGCTTGTGCCAATGGCGCGGACGCGCCCTTCCTTATACAGCGTTTCAAAAGCGCGCCACGTTTCGAGATATTTGCCCTTCACCGGCCAATGGATGAGGTACAGGTCCACATAATCCAGCCCCAGCTTTTTGAGGCTGGCGTCATACGCCCGCAGCGTGGCGTCGTAGCCGTGATGCGCGTTCCAAAGCTTGGTGGTGATGAAAAGCTCGGCGCGCGGTATGCCGCTCTGTCTGACCGCGCTGCCCACACCCGCTTCGTTGCCGTAGGCTGCCGCCGTGTCGATGCTGCGGTATCCCGCACGCAAGGCTGAACCCACCGACGCCTCCACCTCGCGGCCCTCATCCACCTGCCATACGCCAAGGCCCAGCCACGGCATATTCACACCGTTGTTCAGCGTAACAGTATCCGTTAGTTTTGTTATCATAGTCCTGTCCTTTCCCGTGTACTGATATAAGTATTCGGCCCGGAAGGTGATTTTTCCTCCCGGGCCGTATGAGGCTTTCGGGATCAAACGGTAACGGATACCTGCTGGTGCCGGAACGCCCGGACGATAACCTGTACGCTGTCCACGATTGTGCCGAATATGCTCAGTCCGACAAGTATCTTGGGGACTAAGTTCCACCCGAAGGCGGCCTCGGCGGAAAGGCTCCAATCGGTGCCGATCTGTGTCATGAAGTCCGCGTTCCAGATGCCGGACGACGGCCCGAACAGCCAGATGAACATGATCATTGACATCACGTTGAGCACCACCAGTGCGACGGACAGACTGACCGTATACCGCCCGACGATAAGACGCAGCATCTCCTTCACGAGACCGATGCATATCATCACGTCGATCAGCGGCAGCAGCCGGTAGAACACGGTGAGGTCGAACACCGGCACCACGCGCATGGAACCTCCCTCGGGAAAATATGCGCCGAACAGCTGGGGAGAGACGTTCAGTATCACCAGAAACAGCACCGTGAATACGATGCCCACGATGGGCTCGCTGCGTTTGATCGTTGCTTTCTGCTCGGGTACAGGGGGGAGGTCCGCCGGGTTCCAGTCCTTGCCCTTGTAGGGCCCTTCCTTGGCAAAGCGCTCAATCAGCGCGAATATGCCGGTGACCCACGCGAACGCCTGTATGAGCCCGCTGAAAACCGAGGCAAAGAACAGCCCGAACGCTGTCCAGACGTTCTGCGGCGGCGCGGACACGTACCCGATGGCTTGCGCCAGCACCATGCCAAAGCCGGTAACCGCCAGCACAATTTTCAGCACCATCATGTAGATGTCGAAATACTCCGGCCCGATCAGCCAGCGCTTAGCGCCGCTGTATTTAGACGCCAGCTCCGCCGGGTGCCCCAGCTCACGCAGCACCGCCGTCACATCCTCTTTGGAAGGCGCGTCCGTTTTGGCTCCCAGCATGTCGTCGATCAGCCCGCGCAGCTCCTGCTCGATGTCGGTCCGCTGCGCCTGCGGCAGCCGCTTTGTCACCTGATACACGTACCGGTCTATCAGGTCTTTTATCTGTTTACCATCATAGTTCATTATTGATTCCCCTCCTGAATCATATTGTTAATGGTGTTTTGCATGTCCGCCCAGTCCCCGCAGAGCAGCGCGTATATCTGCTGCCCGTCCTCGCTCATCACATAATATTTACGCGGCTTGGGGCCGGTGGTTTCCCATTCGCTTAATAGAAGCCCTTGCTTTTCCAGCCGCCGCAGCAGCGGGTAAAGCGTACCCGGCTCGATCGGAACGCCGCTCTGCTCCAGCCGTTCCACCAGCGCGTAGCCGTAACGCGGCTTTTTAAGCTGACTCAGCACGCACAGCACGATCGCGCCGCGGCGCAGCTCCTGCTGCAGCCCCTTCACCACGCTTTGCATATCTTCCGTCATGTCATCACCTCAATCGCATTATACTGTACGGCACACACTAATGTCAACAGTACAATAAAAAATATTTAATAATAATAAAGCGAGGTAAATAGACGGACAGGAGGGCATGTATTACGGTGATTCTGCATAAACATGGTAACACAAACTGCATATGAGGAGTGAAGGTTATGGGATATCAGATCATGGTGGAGCCGGGTGTGCAGGTATACGTGGAGGATTTGAACCCGCAGGGCATGCGGACGATACTGTTTGTGCACGGATGGCCGCTGAACTACAACGCGTATGAATATCAGCTGGAACACCTGCCCAAGATGGGCTTTCGGTGTCTGGCGATGGATACGCGCGGCTTCGGGCGCTCGGACAGGCCGTGGGGCGGTTACGACTACAACCGGCTCGCGGACGACGTGCGCGCCGTCATCGACGCGTTCAGTCTGGACAACATTACGCTGGCGGGGCATTCTATGGGCGGCGCGATTGCGCTGCACTACATGGCACGGCATGGCGGTCACGGCGTGGGGCGGCTGGCGCTATTCGGTGCGGCGGCGCCCACCTTCGTGAAGCGGCCCGACTTCCCCTACGGCCACACGCGCGACGAGGTATCCGGCCTGATCGAGATGGGGTATAACAACCGTCCGTCGCTGCTGCGCACATTCGGCAGTATGTTCTTTTACCAATACGTCCGTTCGTCGCTGGAGGATTGGTTCTACGATCTGGGGCTGCAGGCGGCGGGGTGGTCCACCATGGCCTGTCTGGTGACGCTGCGCGACAGCACGTTGTTCGGCGACCTCGGACGCGTCCATGTGCCCACGCTCATAATGCACGGCGTACACGACCGCGTGTGCCCGTTCCAGCTGGGCGAGGCGCAGCATCAGGGTATCCGCGGCTCCGTGCTGGTGCCGTTTGAAGAGAGCGGCCACGGCCTGTTCTGGGAGCAGCGTGAGAAGTTCAACAGCGAGCTGGCGGGCTTCGCGGGATAGAAAGCCCTACATATACTTGCTGCCCTCGCGAACGCTCAACGGGTGCAGCTTGTGCGATGCGATGAATGCCCGCACCCATGCCGCGTCCGTCTTGGAGTATTCGCGCAGCGCCCAGCCGATGGCCTTGTTGAGGAAGAATTCACGCGTATCGCAGTTGGCCTGTATCGCGCGCTCCAGCAGCTTGGTGTCCGTCTCTGCCTTGTATTTGAGCTGGAACAGTATGGACACGCGACGCACCCACAGGCTTTCGTGTGCCATCCATCGGGCGGCAACGGCTTCGCGCTCTTCGGGAAAGCGACGCAGCACGTCTCCCGCGATGGGGGCGATGGTGTCCACCGTGTCCCACCAGGGGCGCGTCTGCACCAGCTGTTCAAGGAATGGCAGATCGTTCGGCGTCAGGCGATTTTTGACCGCGTCCAGATAGGTCAGCGCGAGGTACGAAAACTCCCGCTCAGGCAGCGCGAAGCAACGCTCGATGAACACAAGGTCCACGCCGGGCTCCGCCTTCTTCTGCTTGAGGAACTCGCGCGATAGTTCTGCCCGCTGGGGCTTCTGCAGCCCGAGATACGGAAATTGGTTCTTCATGTAAGCCGCCATGGGGCCCGCCTTGGCGGGGTCGGCGGCGGCGTAGTAGGATGAGATGATGTCCATATTAGTCATAGTTATTGCCTCTTTATTACTGGGTTCACGGTCATACTCTTCCATAACCCACTTTTCAATAAACTCTTTTTTTATACCGCTTACCACGTCATTCACTTGTTCTATGATTAACAAATTGTTCATACCTTGCATTTTGTAGTGTCTGGTCAATTCATTCACTTGGAGTTTAATTTTCGTAATATGCGGATCTTCAAGTCCGAAATTTCCCAATAACAAAGAAACCTTTTCATTAATACTATAAGCAAGCTCATCAACAACTGCGATTTTATCATCTAGCTGGCTTATTCCGCCGACAGCTTCATCAGATAAACACATCGCTTCATCAGATAAACTGTTAGCATTTTCAGCAACATCAAATATTGCTTCTAATCTGTATTCTACCTTTTTTCCTAAACTCTCTACGTTGGTAGTAACTATTTCTATCGATTTTAGGAATTTGTTCTCTATTCTTTCTAGTTCCGTTTTGAAATGTTCCACTTGCTCTACGACTGAGCGTAATTCAAGATCCAATTTGGTAGTAGCCTGAGCAAATCTTGATATAAACTCGTTGCCTTTTTCCTCTATAAAAATATCTAGCAACTCATCTGGAGTAATAGGAATATTTCTACCATCGCCACGAATTACATATGTACCTTTGTTAGTACAATATGGCTTAAACTTTCCACTTGGTATTTCAATCCTGTAAAAAGGACAGGCCCCATTATTTTCAATATATATTTCCAAATCAACAGGAGGGCGGCATGATCTGGCGATATCTAAAATTTTTAGCTTTTCACCGTCACTAATCTTACAACCAACGATTCTACCCTTTTGACTTCCGTCAATTGCGATTGTTTCATCTACTCCTATTAGTATAACACCACCATTATTCGAATTAGCAAAGGCAACAATATCGCTTGAAGTTAACCCATTAGTGTTAACTTTAACTCTCCATAATATCCTTCTTCATTATCCAAAATAGATTTAGCTTTTTTACTTACGCCTTTATAGACTCTTTTTTCAGATATCACTATATACTTTCACCACCTGTCAGATTCTGATAGTTGGGTTATGTCCAATTATACATCTTTATACAAAACCTTACACGATTTATCTTGATATTATATAATAAATAAACTATTACGACAAACAAAAGCAGCCGCTTCGCACGGCTGCTCTGACATATTAACCCATAACCCAAGGCATTTGCCGGAGGGGGATTCTCAAGGGGTGTGCCTCTTGAGCGGAGGTGTGGAGGCAGAGCCTCCATGGTCTTAGCCCTTATCCAACTGCGTCCAAGTCTGCAGAAGAAGCCAACCCGACAACCCCATCCAATATCTGCGCGATCCTGTCCACGTTGTTCAGGTAGATGAAGTGCGTGCCGTCCAGTACCTCGTGCTGGGCGTGGCTGCCGACGCGCTCAAGGTGGCGGCGCTGGTAATCCTGCGGCGTCATGCCCGCCTTCTTGAACTGCGGGTTGGTCGTCTCATAGGTGCGCTTGGATATCACCTTGAAGTACGGCACGGTTGCGGGGAAGGGCAAAGACATTACCTGCTTGATGAACTCCGCGGATTCTGTCATCTGCTCTAACATCGTGTTGTTGATGGCAAAGCCTGCAAACACCAGCATGTCGGCGATCTCCTTTTCGGTGTAGCCGTAGGCCAGCAGCTGCTTTCTGTTGACGGCCAGCGGCCCCAGCGCGGAGGTGAGCCCGATGAACTGCTGGAACTTGGCGATTTTCAGCAGCGGCTTCACGAACCCGGGTAGTTCCTCGTAGTACGCTGTGGAGGTTCCGTCCAGCGAGATAATCGCTTCCACCTCGTCCGGGTATTTCGCGGCGTAGTACTCGCTGTATACGGTGGAGAGGGAGTGCGGCATCAGCACATACGGCGGCTGATGCCCCGCGGCCTTGAGCGCGGCGCGTACCTCCTCCAAATAGGCCTCACAGGTGCGCGGCTTATCCGTCCCGCTGCTGAAGCCCACGCCGAAATACTCCACGCACACGGCGGTGTGCTTTTCGGCGAGCCTGCGCATCAGCGGACCGAAGTCCGCGCTCGGCAGCGCCACGCCCGAACCGGGCAACAGCACCACCGTATGGCCGCCGCTGCCTACGGTGACCACGTGCATCTGCCCGCCGTCCACGTCCACCAACGCTCCGTACGGCTGTATCTGCCGCAGCTTATTTTTGCTGCGGGTGGCATGCAGCACCGCGCCCACAGCCATCAATATCACGATAACGCCTGCAATGATTCCAATTACCATCTATCTGTACCTTCTTTCAAATTGAATTTTCATTCGTACCGGCAGGGCAGGAGATCACGGAGATATCCCGAGCGCGCCGCCCTTCGCCCGCCTTGAAGCTGTATTTGAACAGCACGTCCCGCAGCTCCGCCAGAAAAGCGTCGAATTCGGCGTCGTCCATCATCATCACTGTGGTGTTGAGGAATATCCTGTCCTTGCCCGGGTCGGCACCAGCCTGACTGAAATAGGTGTGCAGCCGGGCGTACCGGTTCAGCAGGAAAGCCAGCGCGTTCTGTGTTGCGTTTTCCAGCGTGTTGTGACGGGTGATCTCACCCACGTTTAGCGCCAGCGTGCGTTCCAGACTGCCGCGTATCTTCTTCTCAGCCACCACCGTCACGACGCCGCTGTCCAGCAGCACATTGATGTGGCGGTACATCGTTGTGCGCGGCACGTCGCTGATGGATGCGCACAGCTCCGATGCGGTCACGCTCTGTTTCAAAGCCAGCTCCTGTATGATCCGCATCCGCACCGGATTCAGCAATATCTCATTGATATCCTTCAACGCTCATGTCCTCCATTGATTCCATAACAAATAATAATACCAAAAATGGAATAAGTCAATGCCTGAAATCATAAAAGCGTCAAAAATAATGCATCAGCGCCAGCTCCGAAGTAAAATGACCCGAACTTTTAACCGGAATCGAATGTTTCATCAGCCCGGAAAACGTTTATCTATAGAAAAACTAACCTGCCATCTGATTTTTACGATTATTAATATGTAACGTTTTATGGGTTGGGGTAAAATGATCAGTATTTTTTTCAACATCTTATATAGCTGTGTGTACAGGAAGTCTAAGCAAAACAAGGCAAGAGGCAGGGCTTTGAAACGCGCTGCTCTGCTTATCCTTATGCTGGCGCTGGCGGTGACCGGCTTGGCGCATCCCAACGCTCTGGCAGGCAAAAGTGACGCGGCGGATATTCCTGATACCAATCTGCTGCAGGCGCTGCTGGATAGCGGAGCGGATACGGACGGGGACAGTGAGTTGACCGAAGGAGAGCTTGCGGACCTCATGGGTGCATTGGATCTGTCCGATAGGTCGATCGGCGACATTTCCGGTCTGGAGCTGGCGAAAAACCTAACAGAGCTGGACCTGTCCGGCAACGCGGTTTCCGACATCAGCACCCTGTCAACGCTGGACAAGCTGACCGCGCTCGACCTGTCTGACAATCATATATTGGATATCAGCGCGCTGTTCGATGCGGACAACCCGCCCGAAGCATTGGCGCTTCAGACGCTGGACATCTCCGGCAATTATCTCAGCACGGCGGACGGCAGCGCAGCCCGCGTGGTGATCGACGCGATGCGGGCGGCAGGCCTTGCGGTGACGTTTGACCCTCAAAAGCCGATTCCCGCCATGAGCGTAGCGCTCAACGCGGAAGCGTTCGACATGTGCCCCGGTGATACGGCCACGCTGTCGGCGGCGGTTATGCCCGAAGGCGCGGTCAACCAGAATGTGTCGTGGCAGACGAGTGATTCGGCTGTGGCCGGCGTGGAAAACGGCGTGATCGCCGCAGTGGCTGCGGGGCAGGCCGTCATCACGGTGACCACCGAGGACGGCGGCTGGACGGACACCTGCATTGTAAAAGTTAAAGAAGGTGCTCTGTCTTCAGAAGTGTATACGATGGACGGCAGCCTGATGTATGTGGCCCCGCTGACGGCGGCGGAGCGTCTGCGCGAGAACATCGCCAACGACACGGCCGACGTTTCCATTCAGGACGCGGACGGCGGCAGGGTTGCCGGAAACGCGGTGACCGGCATAACGGTGAAGCTGACGGTGGGCGGCATCGAGCGTGATACGCGCACCGTTGTGGTGAAGGGAGATTTAAACGGCGACGGTGTCGTCTCCATCAGGGACTATACGCTGCTCAACCTGCACCTGCAGGGGCTCAAGACGCTGGACACCATCTATGCGATCGCGGCAGATTACGACGGCGATCTCAGGCTCTCTGACGCGGACGCAGAGGGCATGCGCCGGGCTTTTTCCGGTGCGGAGTCATCGGGCGAGGGCTTGGCTGCGCTGCCCGATGTGGCCGACCCGCAACTGCGCGCGTTTCTGGATGCCGCACTGGCACAGCTGGGCAAGCCGTATGTGTGGGGCGCAGAGGGCCCGAACGGCTTCGACTGCTCCGGTTTCGTCTACTACTGCCTGCGGCAGGCTGGGTACGACGTGGACCGCGTCACGGCAGACATGTATAGCCGATACAAGAAGTGGGAGTATATCGACAAGGATGACCTGCAGCCCGGAGATCTGATGTTTTACTATTCAGACAAACGGGATGACGGAGACCATATGGGCCATATCGGCATCTATCTTGGCAACGGGTACCACATCCACGCATCGTCTGATTATGGTTGTATCATCATCTGCGGCGTTCAAGGGTGGTACAAAAGTTCGCTGGCATTCGGGCGTCGCGTGTTCGAGTAAACATGGCTGTCAGCCGGCTTCGGGCCGGCTTTTTTAATACCTTCCGCGCCTGCTTTTTATACGGCGGCAGCTTTCAGCCGCGCGTCTTGGATTAAATCCATTTATGAAGGATTACCAGAAAGTATTGACATCAGATATAAAATATATGACAATACAATTATATTACAAAATCATTACGCAAAAGAGGAAATAAATTGAACGGTCAGAAGAGAAAAATGACGGTGGTTTGGTCCGTTTTGCTCACAGCGGTGCTTCTTGTTACGAACATTCCGGCGGCACTGGCTGCTGAAGACGATATCGTGACTTTTGCGGATGCGAATTTGAAGCAGGCGCTGGTCGACGCTGGGGCCGATACCGGAGGAGACGGCGAGCTGACGGAGGGTGAGCTGGCAGCGCTGAGCGGTTCGCTGGACCTGTCCGGCAGTTCCATCAGCGAGCTTGCTGGCCTCTCGTTTGCGACGGGCATTAGCGAGCTGAACCTGTCCGGTAACGCGATCAGCGACATAACCGAATTATCCGCAATGACGGGTCTGACCTCTTTGAATTTGAGTGATAATAATGTCACAGACATCATCGCACTTGCATCATTAACCTCTCTTGTTTCCCTCAATATTTCTGAAAACTATTTGGATATCACAGACGGCAGCGACGCTATGCAGGTGATCGAAGGCCTGGAGGGCAATGGCTGCACCGTCACACGCGCGCCACAGAAGGATATCCCGGCAACGGGTGTGGAGCTTAGTCTGTCGGAAGCGGAGCTGTGCCCGGGCGATACCCTGACGACGCTGACCGCCACAGTGCTGCCTGTGAATGCTGCGGACAAGGCGGTCACATGGAACTCGAGCAAAACGTCGGTAGCCACGGTATCATCAGGCGGCGTCGTAACGGCGGTGGCGGCGGGTACGGCGACCATAACGGTGACCACGCAGGACGGGTCGTTCACGGACACCTGCACCATCTCCGTGAAAAGTCCGACGCTGGCGTCCTCCACTTATTTTATCGGCACTTCCGCCGTCAGGGGCGTACCGGTATTAACCGCTGTAGATGCCTTTAAATCCGGTTTCAGCAACAATGCGGCCAACCTGTTCGTATTCAGCGGCAGCAGCGAGTATACCGGTGCTCTTGTTAAGACGGGCCTCACCGTCAGGCTGGTGATAGGCGGTACCGTACGGGCTTCCCGCACCATCATCGTGGAAGGGGATGTCAGCGGCGACGGCCGGATATCCATAGAAGACTATTCGCGGCTGAAGCTGCATATTTTGGAGAAACGAGCACTTGCTTTCCCATATGCCGACGCGGGAGACTACAACAGAGATGCCAAGCTGACGGTGGCCGATTACGTGCGCCTGCGTCTCAACATACTGGGGCTGGGTGACACGGGCGGTCCATTACCGGCCAACCTGCCCACAGTGTCCGATTCTCGCATCCGAAAGTTTCTCGATGTTGCGCTGGCGCAGCTTGGCAAGCCGTATGTGTGGGGCGGCGACAAGCTGGAGCACGGTGGTTTTGACTGCTCAGGTCTTATCTACTACAGTCTGAACGCGTCAGGCTATAAAGTGGGACGCTCCTCCGCAAACTCGTACAGCCAATACAGCAAATGGGACTACGTGAGTAAGGACAAGCTGAAGCCCGGCGATCTGATGTTCTATATCTCCGACAGCGACCCGACGCGTATCGGGCATGTCGGCATCTACCTGGGCAACGGTTATCACGTTCATGCGTCGTCTGACTACCAGTGCATCATCATCTGCGGTGTGGAAGGCTGGTATGAGCGCATGCTCAGCCACGGACGGCGCGTATTCAAATGATCCGGTTTTCAGTAAGGGGGAAGAACGGGATGAAAAAAGCGGCTGTCTGGCCGTTGGTCATATTATTGGTATGCCTTGTTTTCGGCGCGCCGCCGGCGCAGGCGGCCTCCGCAACCGTCTCGTTTTCCGGACCCGATAAGGTGAAAGCAGGCGGCACGTATACCTATACCTATGAGATAAAGGTCAGCTCGGCTGCTGTGGCCTACATCACACCCGTTACTCCGGGCGGCGCTTTTGAGCTCGTTTCGGGCGGCGACGGCCTGATGTACGACACGATACCCGACAACACCAGCGGGAGTTCACAAAAGGGTACCATTGAGGTGCGGGTGAAAGACGGTGCCAAACCGGGCGACAAAGCTATTCTTTCCACCAGCGGCGAATACGTCGTATTGGATGAAGACTACAACCAAGCGGAGCACACGTTCCAAGGCAGTTTTCAGGTCAGCGTCGTCTCGGGCACCGCGCCCGCCAATACGTCTGCGGCAACGCCCACGGCTGTGCCATCACCCACGCCCGAGCTGACACCCGCGCTTACCCCTGCAGACACACCGGCGCAAACGTCCCCGGCAGCAGTGGAGACAGCTGCGCCCACGCCTGATACGGCAGCGGCCCCGGCGGGGCTGGACAGCCCGCCGCCTGATGACGCCAATGCTGTCCCGGCGGAGACGACCAGCACGAAGGGCGGAGGGTCGGTATGGCTGATCGCGGCGATTATTGCGGTATTTGTGCTGGTCGCCGGTCTTTTGATCGCACTGTATGTGCGCCGTACGAGGCCATTTAAGAGAAAGGCTTCGGCAGCCGCGGCGGGAGATTACATGAGCAGCAGACGGCATTCCGGCTATAAGAGGAGGGGGCGTCACAGGCGATAATCAGCGGTATCTCTGAAAAATAACGCAGCGGCTCACGGTGAGACCGGAGCCGCTTTTAATATGGAGACAGCGTGGGTAATACTTGACATCAATGCTGATTTGGCATAGGATGAGGCATACTATTTGTATATGAATTCCAAAGCTCGGGAGGTGCTTTTATGAGTAAGCAGAGTATTGCGACGGAACAGGCGCCGGCGGCCATCGGGCCGTATTCGCAGGGTATTCAAGTCGGCGGCTTTATGTTTTTGTCGGGGCAGACGCCTTTGGACCCGGAAACGGGCGTGCTGGTGGAAGGCAGCGTGGAGGTGCAGGCGGCGCGTGTGCTGGATAATCTGGGCGCGGTGCTGGCCGCGGCGGGCCTTGGGTTTGAGGACGTGGTGAAGACGACGGTGTTTCTGCGCGACATGGCGGATTTTGCCGCGGTGAACGGCGTTTATGCGAAGTACTTTCCGCAGCCGTATCCGGCGCGCTCCACTATAGCGGTGGCCGGTCTGCCCAAAGACGCGCGCGTGGAGATCGAAGCCATCGCAGCCGTAAAGTAATAGGAGGCGGCATGCCGGGACCATTTTCCAGAACAGAGCGTCTGCTGGGCAAAGCAGGTATGGATAAGCTGAAGGACGCGACAGTGGCAGTGTTCGGCATCGGCGGCGTGGGCTCATTCACTGTGGAGGCGCTGGCGCGCAGCGGCGTGGGCGGCCTCGCGCTGTTTGACGACGACAAGGTGTGCCTCACCAACATCAACCGCCAGTTGATTGCGACCTGCGAGACGGTGGGCCATAACAAGGTGGAAGCGGCCAGAGCGCGCATACTGTCCATCAACCCCAAGTGCAGCGTGGAGGCCAATACCTGTTTTTACACAGCTCAAAACGCGGACGAATACGATCTGTCGCGGTACACATACATCGTGGACGCCATCGACACGGTATCATCCAAGCTGACGCTAATTGAACGGGCGGCGGCGGCGGGCGTGCCCGTCATCAGCTGTATGGGTGCCGGCAACAAGCTGGATGCCACGCGCTTTGAGGTGGCGGACATCTATGAGACTTCCGTGTGCCCACTGGCCAAGGTGATGCGGCGCGAGCTCAAAAGACGCTGCATACCGTCGCTCAAGGTTGTGTATTCCAAGGAACCGCCGATAGCGCCGCGAGACGACGACGATTCGGGCTGCCGCAGCGGCTGCGTGTGTCCGCCGGACACCAAGCGCAAATGCAACGTTCGGCGGCAGGTACCGGGCAGCGTGGCGTTCGTGCCGTCGGTGGCCGGGCTTATTCTTGCGGGTGAGGTGATTCGGGATATCGTTAGAAATATCACAACATCTCGGGACATGACTTGAAAGCCTGACGGCTTGTGTAGTAAAATGGCATAAAACCAAAACGGTAAGGATATATATATGAAAATTTCGACACGGGGCCGCTACGCGCTGCGCATGATGATTGACTTGGCTGCATCGGACAACGATGAATTCATTACGATCAAGAGCATTGCCGCACGGCAGGAAATCTCCGAGAAATACCTTGAGCAGATCATCACAGTGCTGAGCCGCGCGGGGTTTGTGAAGAGCGCGCGAGGCGCACAGGGCGGCTATAAGCTGGCGCGGCCGGCACAGGAATATACCGTGGGCATGATACTGCGAGCGATAGAAGGCAGTCTGGTGCCGGTGAAGTGCATGGAGGACGACCCTAACGAATGTTCGCGACGCGACCAATGTGTGACGCTGGATGTGTGGAAGCGGATCGATGAGGCGGTCAGCAGTGTGGTAGACAGCATCACGCTGGACCAGCTGGCGGAAAAGCAGCGCGCAGTGATGCAAAACATCTGAGGGCTCACCACTTTTACAAGCAATGCCTTATGCTTAATTCATATAAAAAAAGTATGAAAAAACGCTTGACAAAACAATCGAAGGGGATTAGAGTATAGAAAAAATCATATAAAGAATATATGAAATATATGCGATTAGGAGTGAGAGCAATGGCCAGCGACAGACAATACAAATTTGAAACCTTGCAGCTTCATGTGGGGCAGGAGTCTCCCGATCCGGCAACGGACGCCAGAGCCGTCCCGATCTATCAAACGACTTCTTATGTGTTCCCCAGCCCCGAATCAGCGGCGGCGCGTTTTGCGCTCACCGAGCCGGGCAATATTTATACGCGTTTGATGAATCCGACGACGGATGTGTTTGAAAAGCGTATTGCCGCGCTGGAAGGGGGCATCGGCGCTTTGGCTTTGGCCAGCGGCTCCGCGGCGGTTGCCTACGCGATACAGAACATCGCGCGCTCGGGGGATCACATCGTGTCCGCCAACACGCTGTACGGCGGCACCTACAACCTGTTTGCACACACGTTCAAGGAATTCGGCATCGACGTGACGTTTGTGGACCCGGATGCGGAAGGCAGCTTCGAGGCAGCGATACAGCCCAACACCAAAGCGCTGTTCATCGAGAGCCTCGGCAACCCCAACTCCACCATCATCGATATTGAAAAAGTCGCTGACATTGCCCACAAAAACGGCGTTCCGCTCATCATCGACAACACATTTACCACACCCTATCTGCTGCGCCCCATCGAGTACGGCGCGGATATCGTGGTGCACTCGGCCACCAAGTTCATCGGCGGCCACGGTACGTCCATCGGCGGCGTGATCGTGGACAGCGGCAAGTTCGACTGGAAGGCTTCGGGCAAGTTCCCCGGCCTCACCGAACCGAGCTCCGGCTACCATGGAGCAGTTTTTTCGGACGTGGCGGGGGCGGCGGCTTACATCGTGAAGGCGCGCGTGACACTGCTGCGCGACACCGGCGCGGCACTCAGCCCGTTCAACGCGTTTATGTTCCTGCAAGGGCTCGAGACGCTGTCGCTGCGCGTGGAACGCCACGTGGATAACGCGCTGGCGGTGGTGGATTTCCTCAGCAAGCACCCCGCCGTGGAGAAGGTAAACCATCCGGCGCTGAGCGCTCACCCGCATCACGCGCTGTACGAAAAATACTTCCCGAACGGCGCGGGTTCGATATTCACGTTCGAGATCAAGGGCGGGCGCGCGGCGGCGCTGCAGTTCATCGGCAAGCTCAAGCTGTTCTCGCTGCTGGCCAACGTGGCGGACGTCAAGTCGCTCGTGATTCATCCGGCCAGCACCACGCACTCGCAGATGAGTGACGAGGAACTGCTGGCCTCCGGCATCTCGCCGGGCACCATCCGGCTGTCCATCGGCACCGAGCATATCGACGACATCATTTACGAGCTGGAACAGGCGCTGTAAGCATTTGTGAGATAGCCCTGCGGAGACGCGTTTCCCGCAGGGCTTTTTGTTTTGTGCGTCACTCCATCGAGGCGCGGAGTGCAAAACTTGTCGAAAACTGCAAATGCAGGACTTGTCAGCAAGTGAAATATTGTGTATGATGGTGAAGGTTTGACGGTAGTAAACGGCACGATAATTATATATTTACGGTAGGAGGGCAGCACGGATGTCTAACATCAGATTTTTTTGTCACGACTTTTTACCCCTTGAAATGCACAAGGTTCGCATCGTTCAAAAACTCGATCTCGTTCCCATCGAACAGCGCCTCAATGCCATATCAGAGGCGGGCAACAACACATTCCTTTTGAAAAACGAGGATGTTTATCTCGACATGCTGACAGACAGCGGCGTTAACGCGATGAGCGATAACCAGCTGGCAGCGATGATGCAGGCGGACGACAGCTACGCGGGTTCGCAGACGTATACGCGGCTGGAGAACACCATCCGCGAGCTTTTTGGCACCGAATATTTTCTGCCCGCGCATCAGGGGCGGGCCTGTGAGAACATACTGGCGCAGATATTCGTGAAGGACGGCGACGTGATTCCGATGAACTATCACTTCACGACCACCAAGGCGCACATCACGCTGAACGGCGGGAGCGTCGTGGAGCTTTATAAAGACACCGCGATGCAGATCTGCAGCGACGAGCCGTTCAAGGGCGACATGGATACGGATAGGCTGGAAGCGCTGATCACTGAATACGGGGCGAACCGGGTGCCGTTCGTGCGCATCGAGATGGGAACTAATCTGATCGGCGGTCAGCCGGTGTCCCTTGAAAACATGCGCAAGGTGAGTGGGATATGCCGCAAGAACGGCGTGCTGTTGGTATCGGATATTTCTCTGTTGGCTGATAACCTGTACTTCAACAAGACGCGAGAAGAAGCCTGCAAGGACATGAGTATCGCGCAGATCACCAGAGAGATCAGCGATCTATGTGATATTCTGTATTTCTCCGCCCGAAAGCTGGGCTGCGCGCGCGGCGGCGGCATCTGCCTCAACGACCGCGATATCTATCTGAAGATGCGCGAACGCATACCGTTGTTCGAAGGCTTTCTCACGTACGGCGGCATGTCGGTACGTGAGATGGAAGCCATCGCGGTGGGCCTGCGCGAAACGATGGACATGGACATGATCAACCAGGGGCCGCTGTTCATCCAGCACATGGTGGGCGAGCTATGTAAGAAGGGCATTCCCGTGGTGACACCCGCGGGCGGCCTTGGGTGCCACCTCGACGCCTCGGCATTTCTGCCGCATGTGCCGCAGGCGCAGTATCCTGCCGGAGCGCTGGCAGCCGCCCTGTATATCGCGGGCGGTGTGCGCGGCATGGAGCGGGGCACACTCTCCGAGCAGCGTGATGAGGACGGAAATGAGACATACTCGAATATGGAGCTGCTGCGTCTGGCGCTGCCGCGCCGCGTGTTCACGCTGTCGCAGGTGGAGTACGCCATCGACCGCATCGCGTGGCTGTATGAAAACCGCGAGCTGATTGGCGGCCTTGAATTCGTGGAGGAGCCGAGCGTGCTGCGCTTCTTCTTCGGACGTTTGAAGCCGGTGTCCGACTGGCAGGAGAAGCTGGTGGCCAAGTTCCGTGCGGACTTCGGCGACAGCCTTTAGAAGCACACATATCAACGATACAACGCAAAAGCGGAGGGGAAAAGCTCTCCGCTTTTACTTTTACAGATGAGAAACATATATCAGCAGTTACCTGCTTAAGTGTGAAGAAGAGCCGGAAAAAGGACAAAAAGGGGATTGACTTTGCATCCAAGCTATAGTACATTCAAAAGAAGTTAGGACAGGCTAACTTATTTAATAGGCATAAAGTTAGCTCAAGAAAACTGTGTAGCAGACTGCCGAAAAGCAAAGACTATTTATGAAATGTGCTCAGAGAGGGAAACGCAAAAAATGCAGCAGTCGGGCGCGGACATCATAGAAGTGCTGACGGCAGGGTACGCGGAGGACGGCGAGATACTGGCCTTCGTTGAGAGGGTGGGGGCGACGGTGATCGGCGTCAAACCGGCCAGCCTGATCAACGCGAGCAGACGGGCGCTGGAATTCTGCCGGGCGCGCTTCGGCAGAGACAACGGGGTAGAGTATGCCGTCGTGAAACGGCATGAGGTCAGGGTGCAGCTGTTTGTGTGGCACCGTGAGAGCCTTGCGCGGACGCTGGCGGACCCACGGATGAGAGCCTGCCTTGAGCGTCTGGGCTACCCAACTGATGCGTCGCCGGAGGAACTGGTTCAGAGGGTGACCGGTAAAATACAGGGCAACGCGTACCCGCACGAGATCGGCCTCTTTCTGGGATACCCCATCAAGGACGTGTACGGCTTCATGGGTTTTCCGATTCCCTACCGCAAGACGATGGGCTGGCGGATGTACGGCGACGTACGGCCCTCCGAACGGGCGTACGACGCGTACAAACGCGCGCGTGAACAGGTGAAAAGCATGATGAAACAGGCATGCTCAGTAAAATTATAAGGAGTCAAATATAAATGCCCCCGCGCTTCTTCCGGAGGCATTTCTGTCTGTATGCTGTTTTGAAAACGCGACGCTAATTGGCTGTTTACTTGGGGACACGAACCGCCCGCATAGAATTGAGTATCGCAAGCACCGCGACGCCTACGTCGCCGAACACCGCTTCCCACATCGTGGCGATGCCCATCGCACCCAGCAGCAGTATCACACCCTTCACGCCCAGCGCAAACAGTATGTTCTGCCACACGATGCGGCTTGTCTTGCGCGATATGCGCATCAGCGTTGCCAGATTCTTCGGCTCATCCTTCATCAGCACGATATCCGCCGCTTCGATGGCTGCGTCCGCACCGCTTCCGCCCATCGCGATGCCCACGTCCGCCAGCGCCAACACCGGTGCGTCGTTGATGCCGTCGCCCACGAATGCCAGCCTGCCTTTGCCGGTACGGCCGTTCCTCAGCTCCTCCAGCTTTTCCACCTTCTGATGAGGCAGCAGCTCCGCGTACACCGTGTCGATGCCCAGTTCCGCAGCCACCTTCTCTGCTGTTGCACGGCTGTCGCCCGTCAGCATAACCGTCTGTTTCACGCCCATGCTTTTGAGTGCGCGCAGCGTGGCCGCGCTGTCCGCCCGCACCTTATCCGAAATCACGATGTACCCGGCGTATTTGCCGTCCGCTGCGACGTATGCCACGGTGCCCGGCTGACCGGCAGCGGGGGCTTCAATGCCGTAGCGCCGCATCAACTTGGCGTTGCCCGCCAGTACGGATGTGCCGCCGACCTTCGCGCTGATGCCGTGGCCCGCGATCTCCTCCAGCTCCGTGACAGCGGATTCGTTCAGCTCACCGCCGTAAGCCTTGCGTATGGACACCGCAATGGGGTGGTTGGAGTGTATTTCAGCATGCGCCGCCAGCCGCAGCACATCACCGCCACCCTCCACATGCGTCACGGCAAAGCGGCCTTCCGTCAGCGTACCCGTTTTGTCAAACACCATGGTATCCACGCGGCCCATCGCCTCCAGATAGCTGCTGCCCTTCACCAGTATGCCATGGCGGGACGCGCCGCCGATGCCGCCAAAGAACCCCAGCGGTATGGAAATGACCAGCGCGCACGGGCAGGATACCACGAGGAACACCAGCGCCCGGTTGAGCCAGTCGGCGAACTGCGCACCCGGTACAAACAGAGGCGGCACGACCGCCAGCAGCACGGCAGCCGCCACCACAGCGGGCGTGTAATAGCGCGAGAACTTGGTGATGAACTTTTCCGCTGGTGCTTTCTTGCTGCCCGCGCTCTGTACCAGCTCCAATATCTTGGCGATGGTGGACTGGCCAAACTCCTTGGTGACCTCGACGGTCAGCAGACCGCTCTGGTTGATGGAGCCCGACAGCACGTCTGAGCCCGGTTCCACTTCGCGCGGGAGCGACTCGCCGGTCAGCGCGGAGGTGTCCAGTGCGGATACGCCCTCGCGCACCACACCGTCCAGCGGTATGCGTTCGCCGGGTCGCACCAGTATGCGCTCGCCCACGCCGACCGTCTCGGGGGAGACCGTCACCGTACCCTCCGGCGTGATCAGATTAGTCGTGTCGGGACGGATATCGCGCAGCGCGGATATCGATTTTTGGGAGCGGCCCACGGCGGCGTTCTGAAACGCATCGCCCACCTGATAGAACAGCATCACCGCGACGCCCTCCGGGTATTCGCCAATGGCAAAAGCGCTGATGGTGGCAAGGCTCATCAGAAAG
>JAEZHF010000013.1 GCA_023416745.1 Bacillota bacterium | reverse complement strand
GTGTTTAATGACGTGGGTACGCCGTATGTGGCATATATGGATTGGAGCAACGACGATAAAGCCACGGTAATGAAGTATAACGGAAGCAGTTGGGAGACCGTGGGCGGGGCTGGCATTTCTGCGGATCAGATAGAGAATGTATCCCTGGCGTTTGATGACGCAGGTGTACCGTTTGTGGCATATCAGGATAAGGCATACTACAATGAAGCGGTGGTAATGAAGTATAACGGAAGCAGTTGGGAGACGGTCGGCACGCCTGGTTTTTCGTATGGTAAGGCACAGGATATATCCCTGGCGTTTGATGACGCAGGTACGCCGTATGTGGCATATAGGGATGCTTTTCCCACTTACGATACGTGGGTCACCTATAAACTCACCGTAATGAAGTTTAACGGAAGCTATTGGGAAGATGTCGGCACGACCGGGTTTTCGCCAAACTATGCAAAGTATATATCCCTGGCGTTTGATGCCGCGGGTACGCCGTATGTGGCATATAAGGATGACAACATCTATAATGCCACAGTGATAAAGTATAACGGAAGCAGCTGGGAGACGGTCGGCACGGCCGGGTTATCTGCGGGCGATGCATCTTATACATCCCTGGTGTTCAATGGCAATACGCCGTATGTGGCATATGTGGATGACGACAACGATAAAGCCATAGTGATGAAGTATAACGGAAGCTATTGGGAGACTGTCGGCACAGCCGGTTTTTCTGCGGGTAATGCATGGAATGTAGTGAGTGCATCCCTGGCGCTTGATGACGCGGGTGTACCGTTCGTGGCTTTGGGCAGTTATTGGCAGAAGCCGACGGTGATCAGACTGAACAACGCGCCGACAGATTTGGATTTGAACAACCAAAGCGTATCGGAAGAGCAGGCCATCGGGACGGTGGTGGGAACCCTTTCCTCGTCAGATCTGGATCGGTATGAAAGTTGTACATACAGCCTTGTATCCGGCCCGGGGGATGACGACAACGCTTCGTTCAGCATCGCGGGCGATCAATTAGCAACCGCAGCGGTGTTGGATTATGAAACCAAGAGCGTCTGCCGCATCCGTGTGCGCGTCACCGACGCCGGCGGACTGTATTATGACTATCGGTTTGCTATAAGCATACAAAACGAACAGGGCGACAGCAACGATAATGCGATCGTGGTGGATATGGGGCCGATCATCCCGAAGGGCGCGGTAGGCAGCGCATACAGCTTTACGCCCGCCGTTACCAAAGGCACATCGCCGTATACGTGGACGGCAGTGGGCCTGCCGGCGGGCTTAAGTATCGACAGCGCAACGGGCGAAATCAGCGGTATTCCTTCGGCTACGGGTGTCAGCGCGGTATCGGCAACCGTGACCGACAGCCGGGGCGCGGTGCTGACGGTCGGTTTTGATATCACCATCGGCTACGCCAACCTTTCCATCGACACGCCCAGCATCTTAGCCGCGGTTATCGGCGAAAGCTATACGTGCGGCGTCAGCGCCAGCGGCGGTGACGGCAGCAACAGCTGGTACGCCAGCGGTCTGCCCAAGGGGCTTGGCATAGCGCGGGAAAGCGGCAGCATAACCGGCACGCCCGGCGAAACGGGCACATTCACTGTGGAGGTTAAGGTGTACGACGGTGAAGGCCGAAAAGCCGCAAAGACGTATTCGCTGGTGGTCAGCCCGCCTTCGGCCACAGGCAAGTACACGATCGTGCCGGACGCCGACAGCGCGTATACGGTGAGCACTGCAGACGGGTTTACAACGCTTACGATCAAGAGCGGCATAGGGGGGTTGCGGTATTTGAACGTTGCGCTGCAGCCGGTGGTAACCCACGAGGGCGAAGAGACGGTGGTTTTTGTGCAGCAGCGCGCCGGGGTACAAATCGGGTACAGCTTTGTCAAGGCAGACTTTGACGCGGTTTCCAACGCGGGCGTCGGTTTCAACGTATCGCCCGGCGATACCATCCGGGTATACGTCGTGGATGCGCTCAGCAATTCGTCCGGAACCAACCCGGTACTGCTTCAGTAAGCCGTTTTGCTTTTTATATGGGTGCGGCCCGGAATCGCTTTGGAAGGCAGACACCTCTTCCCCGAGAAAACTACACCAGGGGGTTGCGGTTATGGAGACCTCTGTTCAGCTTTGGACTTACTGCTATTGGAATTAAAAAATAAGCGCGTTGGATATGAAATGGCCGTGAAAGCCGCTCTTCAACTTTTGGTGCTGGCCGTCTGCCGCAACAACGGCCACGCGGAGGTCGACACCTACACCAGCCACTTTGCACGGAACATTGAACAGTTTAAGGCCCTGTTAGCCTACATCGACAGAAACTATGCTGAACACCTGAAAGTGGACGAGGCGGCCCACATGGTAGGTCTGAGCCCTGCCCATTTTTGTAGGACCTTTAAGAATCCGACCGGTCGCACGCTTGTTGAGTTTATAAACCTGACCCGAGTGGACAAAGCTGCCGCGCTGCTCAACGAGACCGTTCTGCCGGTCAGTGGTATCTTTCCAAAATATAAAGTACTTTAAATTTTGTCATTTCAGTAGACTTGGTATAACTCCCGGTGTACGCTTTCAGAATCGATATTATCTTATCAACTATCATTCTTTGTTTCGATATTCCCTAGGACTTACTCCAGTAACTCGTTTGAAATCTTTTGACATATGGAATTGACTTGAATAGCCTAGCCGTTGCGAAATTTCAGAAATAGAAAGGCAAGTTTGATTCAGCAATGCCTTGGCTGCATTTATGCGGTGTAATATAAGAAAGCGCTTTGGAGAGATGTGATACTTTTTTTGAAACAGTTTCCTAAACTGGTTTTCACTAAAACCTAATTCGTTTGCTACGTTTTCTATCTTCAAGCCTTTATCTGCGTTCACCTTCATGTAAGAATATGCCCTTGCAATAACATTTTCATTGTTGAAGGGGTGGCTGTTTGGATTGCCTATGCTTGCCATCCACCTGAATAACAGTTGTGAGAATAACGAACATGCAGTTCGCTGACTCCAAATATTCTCCTCATTCAACAACCCCATGCACTCGTATACTACCTTTTTTTCGTCCTCAATCATTTTTGCGAGATAAGGATCGTTTCGTTGGAATTCATCTTCTTCATCAGTAATGAATGAAAACCACCAGAAATGCCAGGAGCCACCTATGCACCGGTATCTTTGGATATCTCGCATCCTTATAAGGACAAATGATTCTGAAAAAACGCTAATAGATTGACCCGAAAAAGTGGTTATGACCCCGTTGCCCGAAATGGTCCTTATACATATCAGTTCGCTCCAATATGGACTCTCGGGGTTCAACTCCCTTTTATATACGTTATATGAATCATCTGCATCCAATACCCAGATCGAAGCGAGTGATATTTTTGGCTGAACAATATAACTGTCCAAAGAGGAATAATCTGTAAACATTTATACACTTCCGTGTGACCGGCGACGGCGGGGTCATGCTCAGCAAACCGCAGCAGGATATCTGGATGATCACGGCATAACGGTCGGAAGCAAGAGATGGAGCGGATTTGTCGGGGTGCGAAAACGAGGGAGATTAACTCTCCGTTGGGGGGCGTCGGCACAGTGTGCATCGGCTTGACCGGGAACGTAAGGCTGCAGACTCGGAGACGAGGGAACCAGGAGCGGATGCGAGCATCAGATTGCGACGCACCGGTGGTCCCTGACAATGGCAGGTTCTCCTGCGTCGCTAAAGGGAGCATGGGGTGTATTTTTGAGCTGATGGAGGGCCACGTTTCGCTTATCGTGCTCCACGGCGTTTTACCGGCGGTGCGCTTTGGAGTGACGTTGTGGGGCAAACACGCTGAAACGTGGGTAAACAGCCCATCGTCCGCGACGAGTCGCTGCGCATTGAACTGTGATCTGAGTATATGGTATGCTCAAGCTCAACCTGTATGCGCTTTCCAAGTTTGCTCTGCCCGTCTTGCGCTCCATCCTTGGCGGCATCTTTAGCACTCGAAGCCACTACGCCGAGGGGTTCCTATCCGTGGACATCCCCTCAATCGCCGAGGTGCAATCCATGCCGCCGGGAGGCGAAAAGCTTCGGGGGCACGCAAAATCTTGCGTCCACCATCAGCATCTTCTTGCCCATCATAGCAAGACCGATGTCCAGGTTGACGGCCGTTGTTGTTTTGTCGACGCCGTGGAGCAAGGTGTTTGGTCTGCCTATAACACGAGTTTTGGATATTATTTGTAGTTTGTTAGTTACGGTTAATTTGATTCAGGATATTCCGTAAGGTGATCAATATTATTTGCCTCATCGCTATTTTTTGATTTCCAAGTACAACTCCCTGCAAGATGTTCTATTCGGCTTGACAAGGGCGTCGTGCGGATTCTACACTGGGAACAATGGAATGTAAGGGAGGATTGGCTTCTCCAAAACCCATATCCGATTTTCGTTATTGCCCGAAATCAAGCCATGAACGAATTTAGTGATTATAAAGCAATTCAGCGGAGACCGTACATAGTAATGACTGGTGGGCAGTAATTCCATATAAGTAATAGGAGTATTAATGCTGTAATAACAAATTGGGATTTGAACGTATCAGGCATAAAGGCATCTGCACATATACATGCTGTGGCAGTGCTCTAACAGAGGTTTGGCGCACGGCAGACGAGATCGCGAGGTGATATACATGACCTATAAGGTAAGAATACCCCGCAAGATGGGCGTTACCTTTCTGTTTATTATTACATACCTGATTATGCTTCTGCTTCCGTTGCTCCTTGGCGTGCTGATCTATACGACTTCGGTCAATGTAATCGAGGAGGAGATCAGCGAGTCAAACGAAACAATGCTGAACCAATTGCGGCAAGATATCGATAGGCGCCTGCTTGATGTCCGTGAAATGGCGCTGAAGATTGAATTGGACACGCGCGTTTCGTCACTGGCTTACAGAAAGATCCCGTTGGACATTGCGCAACGCTATACCATGTTCCAGATCATCCAAGACTTTCGTGCCTACCTTGTACCAGACCGCTATATTGACCGTTTTTATGTATATTTGTGTGCCCATGACATTGCTCTTACCTCAAAGGGAACCTATAATGCGCAATCACTCCATGCTCTTTGGTATCCGGATGATGAGGGAAGGTATGACTCTTGGTACGCGGACCTTACGACGGTGAAAGCACCGCGCTTTCTGATGCAAGGCAGCGCATCAGACCCTGCGCTAATCTATTTGCAGCCTTTTTATTTGTCTCCGTCCGGCGCCAATATGGGCACAATCGCGTTCTTCATACACCCGTCCGCTATTCAGGAAAGCGTCGCGGCCATCCAAAACCTCTCAAGAGGCGCCGTGATGGTCATCGACCAGGATGACAAGTTGCTCTTTTCTTCCCGGCCCGATGTCCCCAATGACATCGTTCATTATAACGCTCTTAATGGCTCCCAAGGCATGAAGCAGGAGATGGTGAACGGGGAATCGGTGCTGATTAGCTACATAAAGTCGGAAGTAAACGACTGGAAGTATGTATATGTACTGCCCATGAGTATTTATCGTACAAAAATTAACTACATCCAGCGCATTTCTCTCATTCTGTTGGTGGTGATTCTGGTTGTGGGCGGTCTTCTGATTACCTATTTTGTTTATATGAATTATAACCCGATTGTAAAGATCGTCGGCATGATCAAGAAAAACTCCGACGATCTGAGGTCATATGGACATAACGAATACACGCTGATCCAGGAAATCGTCTCAGGTCTGGTCAGGGAACATGACCGCATGAGCACAGAGATTGAGAAGAAGGACGAAAGCCTAAAGCAGCTCAACATCGCCATGCTTCTGCAGGAAAGCCCTGGGGATGAGGATTCGTTCTGGGTAGCCAATGATCAATATGGGTTTGGGTTTTCCCATGAATGGTTCGCCGTATTGCTTTTCGAAATTGAAGAGTATGGACACCTCCTTGAAAAGGACAAGGATGTTTATTATGTCATTCAAAGCGTGTTTAAAGAACTGGCCTCTAATGTCCCGTCGGCTTTCACCGATGCAGGCGGACGACTCGCTTGCTTGATCAACCTTGCCGGCGAAGCGGGTGAGAGAGAGAGGCTTCTCGGCGTTCTGGAGCAGGTGCTTGCGTTTCTTGAACAGAAATTTGATATCTTGATAACAGTCTCGTTCAGTTCAATCCGGCACGGCGTGGCCGATGTGCCCGAGGCCTACCAGGAAGCGATGGACGCCATGGAGCATAAAGACATCTCTGGGTCCGGCGGCATTTTAGATTATGACGTCGTCTTGGCGGAATCTGAACCGGAACGGAGTTTTGAGTTGTTCTTTCAAGATGAAACCCGGCTTGACAATCTGTTCATCAACCAGGATTTCGGTAAGGCCCGCATTGTGCTGGCTGAAGTG
>JAEZHF010000052.1 GCA_023416745.1 Bacillota bacterium | reverse complement strand
CCGCAAAGCCTGGCCATCCGTACATAGCTACGGCAACAGTTTGAAAAAAAAGTACAATAGCAAGCACGATACAAAGCGCAGCACTGCCATTTTTTGTTTTCGATCCTTTATTCGGGCGTTCCATTTGTGCATAAGCAGGTGACGTATAAACAGGCTGAGGTAAATGTACACCTTGCGACTGCGCAGTAGGTTTGGACTGCGGAGCTACGAAACCGGTCTGTCTAGGTGCTGCAGGCTGCCTGGCTTGTCTTGATACCACGGGTCGTCCGGCCTTCTGTGCAGGTTGAGTTGTCGGCGGTGATAGAGCCTGTGTTGGCATCTGGACAGGTGCGTCGGTAGCAGGTTTGCCGCATTTAGCGCAGAAGCGAGCGCCGGTATGAAGCTCCTTGCCGCAATTCGTACAATATTTTCCCATATCTGCACCTCCTTATGGCCGCACCAGTGCAACAAGCGCCGGTGTCCCGTCGGGCGTATCCATCGTACCGACGGCGTATTGCTTCCCATTAAGCTCGTAGAACTGCGTCAGGTGTATGGTTCCCGCACCGGACGCCCACAGGCCGCCGTTTTCCCACTTGCCGAGAAATACGCCGTCCTCCATATCCGTTTCATCGAAGCTATCTCCCTCGTTTGCCCAAAAAATCTGATACCAGTCGAGAGTGAGGCTCAGGCTCTCCGCCGCACCTGCAAGGGCGACATTGAGAAACTCCATAGCGCCCGCGTCGTATTCGTTATTGGGGTCGTAAATAATCAGCGCTTTCCAGCTCCCGGTCAGCGGGTCAATATTATCAATGATATTCGCATCGGATGGAACTCCGTCATAAACCACGTCCTCTGTGTACCAGAGAAAGTCCTCCAAATCGGGGCGTTCCTCCGTGGATAAGCTCACGCCTGTTACCTCCGGCGCGGGAATACTGCCGCTTTCCGTGGCCGCAGGCGGGGTTTCTTTCTCCGATGCCGGTGTAACGAGCGCTGTTTGCTCCGTCCTCGGCGCAGGAGATTCCTTTACTGCTGCTGACCGCAGATTGGGCGGTATAGTGAGAATGCCTATCACAAGCATCAGCAGATTGGCCGCGATCAGTATTGCGGGCAAGATTTTATTGCCTCTGCCCGCAGATGGAATATTATCTCTCATGGATATGCCTCCAGTTTGTTTGATCCGATTATTGTGCGCTGTTTTCTCATGTTGGCCGACATATCTTGTGCTTGGGGGAGTTTTTACCTCTGACAGGTAATCACGCCCCACTCTTTATCGTTGTGGTCTCGCATTGAGGCGCTGAACGATGTTCCGTCAGCGGAGAATACAAATTTTGCTCCCGCAATATTTGCCTCGCCTGTCGACCACCGCACAAAATAGCTGCCGTTGATGTAGGTGCTCTGGGTTTCATTATTTGAGCAGACGATTTTATAGTAAGAGCCGTCGCCAAAATCCTTTTCAAATGTGACTACAGTTGTCACATCAATATCCTTACCTGTTTCCGTAACATTCATGACCCCTGCATATGTTCCGGAATAGTCCACCTTATTGGTTTTTGTATTTAAAATGACTTCCATTTCGGTTTTTACAAAGGGTTTGAGCTTGGCACTCAAGGCAACCTTCCCCTCTTCCAAGTCCTTTTCTGTTTTATAGAATTCCACCTTCATAGGGAATCTCGCCGTTTCATGGGCACCCAGAGTGAACTTCATCTGTCCGTTTGCTTCGTCGTCAAGGCGGATAGTCCACTCTTTTGCCGTGGTTTTATCGGAAAGCGGGGCCAGTTTGACATATGCGTTGGCCCATTTTGCCTTCTCAGTGTCATAATCCTCCCTGAAGTTCAAGGTGTATACCCTATTTAGCAGTGCGGCAAGCTCTGTATACTCCTTTTCCCGCTGAGTTAGGGCATCAAAATACATATCCCGGCTCAGGGACCGGAACATCACCTGAAGGTATTCATAGATCTCGGCTTTGTAGTTGTTGGATATTTTTTTGCGGTCGCTCTCCGACGGCCACGGATACTTGGACAGCTTGCCGTTCTTTTCATAGGCGTCTATCCACGATTCCCAGTCGCTTGCTGCGACCTCCCAGTATTTGTTTACATAGTTGTCAATCTCGCTCTGCATTTTGTCGAGAGCTGTCTGCGGGGCGGATTTGTTTTCTTCGTATATCTTCTTGAATAAATCGTACCAATCCTTGACACGGCGCTTGTTTTCGGGTCTTGCGTAATAGGCGTCGTACATATTCTTTGTGCTTTCATACTTGGTGTCGATGGCAAAATTCATCACATCGGTAAGTGCGATGTCGATTACTCCAACGCCCACATAGGCCACCTGAAATGAATCCAACAGATATTTTTGTGACGATGCCAAATTCAGCCCCAGATTCAACACGGTTTTCATTCCGCTGATCGACGTTTCCTTGCTTGTCAGCCCGTTGCTGTATGCGTCATACGCGAACTGGGTGCAGGAGGTCGCGATGCCCAAAACCGTCAACGCGTTGCCGAACGGTTCGGTGATTATATCGTCGTATGCGCCTCCAAGCGATACGAGAGTGGGGATATTTGTTTCAGCGAACATCGGCAGTGAGCTGTTTGCATTTAAAAACGCTGATATAACATCCTCTTGCCACGACACACCCTGCTCGGCGTAGGTTTTGAGCAGCTGCTCCGCTTGCTTTGTCGTCATGTAAGCGGCGTAGACATTGATATCGGAAATGTATTCGCTGCGCTTTCCTGCGTTCGTGACCTTAAACACGCTATAGGTGGAGAGGTGGTCAGTGAGAATATGCACCTTGTTGGCTTCAGCGTCCACCGTATAAAGGGCATCCTCCCATTGCTTTGTTTCCTCGTTTAGATATTTGCCGCAGACCGACAGAATTTCCTCGTCGGCTTCAAGCCCCGCATCGTCATAGGGTATGGTCAGCTCGACAACTCCCTCCGGCTGACCGGAGGACAGCTTGAAATCGTAGGCGTAGATTTCAA
>JAEZHF010000060.1 GCA_023416745.1 Bacillota bacterium | reverse complement strand
GTCTTAAGGGGAGGCTAAAAGTTATGAGAAACAGGAAAGAGGGTGTGTGTGTCCGGCGCGGCAGTTTTGATATACATATACTCTTCTTTCTCTCTCCTTTAGTCATATTTGATTTTCTTTTCTTTGTGTACCGCTGTATGCAAAAGCGGCATTAATGTATACAATAATCCCGTTCAGCGGCATGAATGTATGCAGAAACCGCTTGAATGTATGCGGTTAACGGGATTAATGTATGCAATTAAAGCTGTGGGCGATAAAGAGGATGTGTGTCCGGTGCGGCTGCTTTGATATACATATACTCTCCTTTTCTCTTCTCTCCTTTAATTTGATTTACTTTACTTTGTGTACCTCGGACGCCGGAAACGCCGTTTCTTCCGCCGAAAACGCGGTTTCTTCCGGAAGCTTCCGCCGGAAACGCCGTTTCGGACGCCGGAAATGCAGTCCGGGGCAGGCAGCGGGGTGTCTTAAGACCGAAGCGTGCAGATGTGTATCCGAAGGAAACCCAAAGGAACCCGGGCGAAACCCACCCGAACCGAAGGCCGTTTTGTGCTCGATTAAAAAAACCCAGAAAACCCGATACGGATAAGGATACGGATACGGATATGGATATGGATATGGATATGGATATGGATATGGATATGGATATGGATATGGATATATAATATGTGTTTGTGTGTATCCGGGAAGGGCGGAGGAACACAAGCACCCGACGCTTCGCTAACACACACACCTGTTTTTAGGAATGCAATGAACAGGGCTGCGGCTCCGGTATAAACCGCCGGTGCGGCTGCGGGCAGCAGAGTTACCGTTATCCGGCAGCAGGCTGCGGACTGCAGTGGGGCAGCGGCTCGGGGGAAAGGGCGGCCTGTAACGCGGGCACAAAAAGACCTCCGCTGATGAGGGCGGAGGCCTTGTGTGCGTTTGGTTTGCCGGATTCTATTCTTTCAGCATAAAATGCTGCGTGCCGGTGCCGGCTGCGAGCTCGAACCGGTCTACCATCGCCTTGAGGTGCTCGGCCTGTGCGGAGAGCTCCTCGGACGATGCGGCGGCCTCCTGCGCGGTGGCGGAGTTGTTCTGCACCACGGCGGAGAGCTGCTCGATGCCCTTGTTGACCTGCGATATGCCCACAGCCTGGTCGCTGGAGGCCGAGGCGATCAGCGCCGACAGGGATGCCGTCTTCTCCACGCTGCTTACGATGTCATCCAGCGCGGCGGCTGTGTCCTTGGCGATCTTTGCGCCTGCGGTGGTTTTGGAGATGGAGCCTTCCACCAGCGCGGCGGTCTCCTGCGCGGCTTCGGCGCTCTTGGCGGCCAGCTTGCGCACTTCATCGGCCACCACGGCAAAGCCCCTGCCGTGCACACCGGCGCGGGCGGCCTCCACCGCGGCGTTGAGCGCGAGTATGTTGGTCTGGAAGGCGATGTCGTCGATGGCCTTGATCACCTTGCTGATGCTGGTCGACGAAGCGTGAATATCGTCCATGGCGGCCTGCAGCTGTTTCATTCTTTCGGTGCCGTTAGCCGCGTTCTCACGGGCTTTTTGTGACAGGTCGCTCTGCTCTCCGGCGTTCTGCGCGTTGTCACGCGTCTGCTCGGAGATCTGCGCCAGCGAGGCGGTGAGCTGTTCAAGCGCGCTGGCCTGCTCGGCGGCGCCCTGGGATATCACCTGGCTGCCGGCAGACAGCTGTGCGGTGCCCGCCGCAACTTCCTCGGAGGCCCTGTCGATGTCGGACAGCACCTGATTGAATCCGATGACCGATTCGTTGAAGGATTCCTTCAGCGCTGCGAAATCGCCTGCGAAATCCGTATCGATGGCGACAGACAGACGCCCCTGCGAGATCTCGCCCAGTGCGAACGTGAGCTCGTTGATATAGCCCTTGAGCGTGGTGATCGTGGAGTTGAGCGCATCCTTGACCATGCTGAAATCGCCCTTGAAATCGCCGTCCACGCTCACGTTTAAGTTGCCTTTGGACAGCTCACCCAGCACCTGCGCGGATTCGCTGATGGGTTCGATCATGGCATCCATCGTGGCGTTGATGCCTTCCACAATGCGGCGGTAAGCGCCGGTGTGGCGTTCCGCGTCGGCGCGCGCCGAGAGCCGGCCTTCCGCAGCTGCGTCGATCAGCATATTGGTATCATCCGCCAGGGCCTTGACGACCTTGACGATGGTGCGGATGGCGTCGCGCATCTGCCCGATCTCATCCTTGCTGTTGACATGGTTGAAGGTGATGTCGGTATCGCCGCCTGCCAGCCGCTTGACGTTTTCCGTCAGCTGTTTGACGGGCTTGCTGATGCCGCGGGCTGTGAATATGCCGATGAGCACCGAGAGCGCCACCAACAGGCCGATGCCGACGATCGTGACCAGCTGCACCTGAGCGGCTTGCTTTTTGTTGGTGTTGGCCACCACCGCGGCGTTGCCTGAGATGGTGGTGCGCAGGTTGCCCACGTTTTCAACAACGGCCATTTCCGTTGTGCGGAAATCTCCGAACTTCAGCAGGTCTTGTATGACGGCCTCGGTGTCGCCCTTTTCAACCATATCGATCACATTGACGAGCACGGCGTCGTAGCTTTCGTAAACGGAAACGAACTCATCCAGTGCGCCTATTTTCACCGGATCATTCTTCACCAGCGCTCTGATCATGTTGAGCGCATTCTGGATGCTCGTCCGCTTGTTTTTCATATCGGACGTATAGGCGGCCGTCATTGAATCGTTGTCGTTCAGCAGCGCCTGACGCAGATAGATGGTCTGCTCCTTGACAAGCAGCTCCACATCATAAGCGTTCTTGGTGGGCAGCAGTATTTTAGCGTACATCTCCTCGCTGGCTTTGCTCATCTGTGAAAGGCTGAGGCTGGCGTATATGCCCATTACGGCGCTCAATACGGCGATGACCAGAAAGCCGGCCAGCAGCCGCGGCGCGATGCGTATGTTGGAAAACGGGCTTTTGATTTTTTTGCGTCCGGAGGTTTCCGTCTTATCCTTCTTGACCCGTTTGCGCGGTTTAACCGGTTTTTGAACGTCCTCCTGCTGCGAAGCAGGCGCGTCGGCATTGCTTTGCTTCTTTTTTAACAACTTTGTTAAAATATTCAACTGCGATTCCTCCCGAATTTTAATGAATCGTTAGACACGATGAAAAGTGTGATTAAAAACACGCTGTTTACATTCTCATATATCGTTCTTACGGACAGTTTCCTTAACACGAAATTAACATTCGATCCGGCAAAAAGCGCGGAGATGCTGTTTGGGCGATGGGACGTGGCCGGGGCGTTATTCCACGGTACGCCGGCGAAGGACTGATTGGCTGCGGCGGCGCGGTGCAGCCTGCTATCCGGCGCTTGGCAGGCGCGCTTTGAGGAACGCATAGACCATTACGGACAGGGCGAAGCCGATGATCCAGCCGCCCAGCACGTCGCCCGCATGATGGACGCCGAGGTAGACGCGGCTAAAGCCGATCAATATGGCTGTGAGCGCGCACGGAACGGCCAGCGCCAGCCTGCGCGGGCGGCTTTTGATGTACCGAAAGATCATCAGTATGAGCATGGTGTAAAGCGAGGCGTTGATCATCGCATGGCCGCTGGGAAAGCTGTAGCTGGTCTCGTTGATCAGCCGCAGGATGTCCGGCCTTTGCCGCGCAAACAGCTCCTTGAGCGCGATGTTCAGCACAGCGGACACGATCACGGCCAGCGCGACGGGCAGGGCGATGGTTTTTCGCGAGCGGGGGAGGAGGATCAGCAGCAGGCAGAAGGCGGCGACGGCTGTGAGGTCGCCAAGGTGCGTGATCGCTTTGACGACGCTCGTGACAGCGGGGGACATATGCGCCACGGCTTTGGCGTAGACCCAGCCCTCGAAACCCACCGTGGCTCCGGCGTGCGTATAGAGCGCGAGCAGCGCAAAGAGCATGACGGACACCGCGGCCAGCCAGACGTGCTTCCTGTAGGATATTTTTTTTGCTTCGGTTGTTGTTTTTGCCCGTTGACTATACCGCAATTCCTGTTACGCTCCGCTTGTTTACTGATATTTTGCCGCAAAAGGGGGGGAAAGATTTAAAATGATCAAAATGGCCGCATGGAACGGTGCCGCGCCTGCGGGGATTGTGGTAAAAGGGGCGGGTCGCGCATGATGTTATTCCGAGCTTTGCGATACTCCGTTCGGGGCACAGGTGAATCCCATGGGCGGTGCGCATATGAAGGGGATGCTTCGCTGCGCTCTGCATGACAGTGAGGGGAGTGAGGGGGATGCTTCGCGCACTTGTCCTCCTGCTGTCATTCCGAGCTTGCGATACCCCATTCGGGGCACAGGTGAATCCCATGGGCGGCGCACTGGAGTGGGGGATGCTTCGCTGCGCTCTGCATGACAGCATGGGAGTGAGGGGGATCGCTGCGCTCTGCATGACAGAGAGGGATGGCAAGCGGGCTAAAGCCGCATCTACCCAAAATGGAAATGGTTCATGCACGTGACACTATGCATGCATATAATAAAGTGTACCCTGTAATAAGTGAAATGGGGTGAGGGTCACGGAAGAATATGAACTGATGTCCAAACTGGGGGAGTTTGCCAGCCGGGAGGAGCCGAAGCTGGACGACGGGGACCGGGCACTGCTGCTGCACGCAGCGGACTGCCTGTCCGCGCGCACCGAAGCCATGCAGGCCGAAAGTCAGAGGATCAACCGGCTGGAGGACCAGATCAGTGAAATGCGCGTGGCCATGGCCAGTATGGAAGGCCGTATCAGCGCCATCAAAACTGGCATTGACGGAGAGCACAGGTTGGTTCAGCAGATGCTTGGCCGTCTGGATGAGAAGATCGATTCGATTGAGCTGAACACGTCACGGCAGCAGAACAACCGCCGAACCTGGCAGATCGCGCTGATCGCCGCATTACCCGGTATCGCGTCGGTGATCATCATGGTCATAGAGCTGCTGACGGCGTGACGTGAGCAGTGTCTGCCAATCCAGAGGGCCGGAGCATATCACTCCGGCCCTTTTGACGGACGGCGGGACGGAGAGCAGGCGGACTTGATTCTTATGGAAATATATTGGCAGCTGCTGTATACTGCAAGGTACAGGCATAAACAGATGGAACAGGAGACGGCGGCTTATGGAGATATGGTATTTCTCCGGCACCGGCAATTCGCGGCGGGTCGCGCAGGATATTGGCGCTGCGCTGGATGCGCGGCTTTTTGACATCGCGCGTCGAAAGGACGGCCCGGTGGCCACAAAGGCAGAGGCGCTGGGCATTGTGTTTCCGGTGTATTTTGAGGCGCTGCCCGAGGCCGTGGAGCAGTTTGCGCGCCATTTGAACGCCCCCAAGACAGCATACATATTCGCGGTGTGCACGTACGGCGGCGCGGCGGGCGTGGCGATAAAGCAGCTGCGGCGAGAGCTGGCACGCGGCGGGCTTAAGCTGAGCGCGGCTTACGGGGTGCCGATGCCCCAGAACTCGTTCAGAAAGCCGAAGGAAAACAGGCAGAAGCTGATGGACAAATGGAACAGGCGGCTGGTACAGATCACCGCGCGCACGCACAAGCGGGAGAAGGGGTCGCGCGGGTTTAACCGGCCTGTGGAGGCCGTCATCCGTTTGCTTTATCCTATCATGATACGGCCCGCGGTCGTCAAACAGCTGTCACGGTTGTCGGGGCTGCCGCGCAGCGCACCGATGGGACAGCTGATCAACCACGCGGATGCCAGCTATACTGTGAACGGCGCATGCACCGGCTGCGGCCTGTGCGCGGATGAGTGCCCCGTGGGCAACATCGCGATGGAGGAAGGCACGCCGGTGTGGCAGGGACGCTGCGAGCTGTGCACACGCTGCTATCACATATGTCCGCAGAAGGCCATATTGGGCGGCGTGGTGGCGCCGGGGTTCTATTACGAGCCGGACGGTTTGGCGCTAAGCGGCAACGAAACGCAGATTCATGGCACAGTCTGACAGTGCCCGAATGGCTGGCAGTAAACTGAAGACTTTTTATTGCCCATATTCAGGCGGTACGGTATAATGCAGGAGAAAGAGAGGTGCAGCCATGATAGAATACGGAGCGGACGGAAAAAGCAAGCTGGCGGTGCTGTGGACCACGGCAGACAGTGAGGCAGCTGAGTATATGGTGTTCATGTACACCAAAAACGCCAAGGTGAAGGGTTGGTTCGACGTGGTGCGGCTGATCGTATGGGGGCCGTCGGCACGGGAGCTGGCGGAGAACCCGGAGCTGCAGGGCATGGTCAAGGAGATGCTGGATCTGGGCGTGGAGGTGGCCGCATGCAGGGAGTGCGCGGAGCGCTACGGCGTGGTGGACGCGCTGGAGCTGCTGGGCATCGACGTGCTGTACATCGGCGAGCCGTTCTCAGGTATGCTCAAAGCGGACTGGAAGGTGCTGGCGCTGTAACGGTGACCGGCTAAGGGATAAGCGTTGTCTGACAGCGGCGCGGAATGACGAGAGCCTTTTTGAAACGGGGCTCTTTTTCTTTGCACGAAAATTGGCATATAAGAAAAAATGAAAGGCGGAACGAAGAATGAACATGAACGGGGAACAGGGAGAAAAATTGTCTGGCGGCATTACCGGCGAGGCTGGTATACCGGAAACAGCGAAAAGGCCGGGCGGCGGCATGGCGCTGGGCGGCGAGCTGGTGACGCTGCTCAAGGAGGGCGTGCGCTCCGGCGACGCGGACGCGGGAGTGCCGGAGGAGATCGAGCGCCTCGTGGTGGCGGGTGCGGGCGCGGCGGCGCTGATGGACGCGCTGCGCAAGGCGGTGGAGAAGGGGCGGATATCGCCGCTGCTGCTGGCGCGGGCGGAGAAGCTGCTGGGCATGGGGCCGAGTGCGGACGAGCTGACGGACAGGACGCAGGTGGTGAGGGGCGGCCGGAACAAGCTGCTGCTGTAAGGGGATGGGGGCACACCTCATCCGTCGCAACGGCGCGTATTGGATATCACTTATACGCGCCCTGCGGCACAGGTGCATAAAATGACGGGCGGACGGGTCAACACCCGTCCCTGCGTTACGCTCGGCACGTAGGGCGCGACATCCTTGGCGCGCCGATATACCCTGTGGTGCATAAATGGCAGATGGTGGGATGAGGGCGCACCTCATCCGGCGCTGCGCGCCACCCCGGGGTCCCCGAAAAGCGCAGCTTTTTGGAGTGGAGCTTCCCCTCGAGGGGAAGCCTTTAGGGAGAGATACGGGTGCATGGGTGCATGTGCGGATAGAAGGGGATCCCTCGCGTGGCTCGGGATGACAGGAAGTATGGGGTGCGTTGCGGGGCGACCACAGGCCGCATCGACGGACAATGAATTCCGGAATATAGCGGCACTTCATCCGGTACAGCGGCGCGTCTGGGAAGTATCGGTGCACCATATGTCACAACGGCACGACAAGTGCTGTTGCACCAACATTGCCCGAGGCGAAGGCGGCGCGTCTGGGAAGCCGCGCCCTACGGAGAAATACGGCAAATGTACGGCATGTAAGCAGAGAATAAATGGATGCTGCCATATATTTGTGGTATTATGATGACATTAATTAACTCAGAGGTTGATATGAGGGTACGGGTTTACGATAGGGAAAAGGATAAGTACTTCAAATCCGAGGTGTATGCCGTTATTGATCGTGAGCGTTATCTTGTTCTGGAACCTTCAGGAGAAAAAGAATTGCTTAGGTTTATTGATAGTGGCAGCGGAACATGGCCGGACAGAGCAGTCAACATCAATTTAATTACGCCCGAAATTCCACAGTACTGGGTTGAAATAAATGGCGAAGCACTACCGCCACTGAACGAGAAGTTGAAACAAAAAGGCTCTGCTCTTAGTTTGGGATTTGAGGGCTATGCATGGCTTATTAAGGATTTAGAGCTTCTGGCATCGCTGATGAACGGGAGTGTGGTCGATTGGGATGATGACAGGCATGCTGATAAAAGAGTATGCTCGAAGCTGCCGGAGTGGAACTATGTGGACACTCAGGCGGATGTGAAAACTCTAATGGACGCATACGGCGGTTTCCACGATTCATGCCTTACGCGACTTGGTTATATCAGCGGGGGTAAGGTTTATAAAGAGGACCACGGTATGATGCCATTTGATAAGATCAGGCAGATGACAATGTTTTTTGAAAGCCAGTGCCGTGACGGAATTGAAATGGTTTTTGAGGGGGTAACGGAAATGAATCTGCGGCCTGCGCTGGATGAACAGGACAATATTGTATACGGCGCGACGTTAGTATTAAATGATGAGGAAGTATATTTCTGCGGCGGGTACAAGGCTGATCCGGCAACGTATGACGGAACGTGGATCAAAGCGTTCGGCCTCAGGTGGCGGCTGCTTCCTCTGACAGATTAAATACAGGTATAACCCACGCAAACAAAGAGCCTTCTACCACAGGGCTCTTTTTTGATACACAAAACATGCAAAGGAGAACACGGATGACGGATGAAACGGCCCTGCCACAGGCCGAGGCGATGCCGGCCAGCCAGCCGGATATGGCGACGGAAGCCGCGCCCCAAACCACGGGGAGTGCGGCGGATGGAGCGGAGGCGCCGTTTTTAACGGTGCGGTACAACAAGGAGGAGCGGCCCCTGACCCGTGAGGCGGCTGCGGAATACGCCCAGAAGGGGCTGAACTACGACAAGATCGGCGGGCGGCTGTCCGAGGCCGAAAAGAAGCTGGACGGTTATGGCGAGCTGGAAACGCTGGCCAAGGGCTATGCGCAGCGGCGCGGTCTGCCGGATGCGGAAGCGCTCTCGGCGCTCAAGGGATCGTTGGAGGGCGACGCGCAGGCGGTGGTCAACGCGCAGCTCACGGCGTTCATGAAGGCGTATCCGGGCGAGGACCCGCACGGGCTGCCGCCCGCCGTGATGGACGAGTGGCGGCGCGGCGTACCGCTCAAGGAGGCATACCTGTCTCACAAGGCGGCACAGCTGGAGCGGCGGATGCAGGCGCAGCAAACCAATGCGCGCAACGCGGCGGCCAGCATGGGCGGGGCGGCGGGCACCGGAGACGCGGCACAAAAGCCGCTGTCCGAAGAGACCATTGCGCGGATGTCGCCCGCGGAGCTGGAGCGCAACCACAGCCGCATCTGGGCTTATCTCACGGGAAAAAGACAATAGCTTAACAGGAGGAGTTTAAATGGGTTACGAAGGATTCAAGCCGGAGATTCTGGCCAAGGAGCTGATGACGGACAGAGGGCGCGACTGCGTTTTCAAAAACCTGACGTACAAGGGACCCATCATCGGCGAGATTTCCAAGAAGGGCGACGTGCTGCACATCGCGGGCGTGGGACGCCCCACCGTGCGCGATTACACGCCGGGCGCCGACATCACGCTGGAGCAGAAGTCCAGCTACAATCAGGATCTGTATATCACGCAGGCCAAGTACGTCAATGTGGAGGTGGACAGGCTGGACAAGGCGCAGGCGCAGGGTGAGATATTCGGCGTGGAGGTGCGCGAAGCCAAGAAGGCGCTCGCTCAGACGCTGGACGAATACCTTGCGGGGTTTTACACCGACGCGGGCAGGACGATCACAAACGACGGCGTCACGTCGGCGTCCATACTGTCCACGCTGGCCGAGGCGGAGCAGGCCTTGCTGGAGGCGGACGTGCCGTTTGAGGAGGAGCGCTTCCTCGTGATATCGCCCGCGATCTACACCAAGCTAGTGCTCGGAAAGATCGTGTTCCAGCAGACCAACGACAAGGTGTTTGACAAGGGCTTCAAGGGCAGCTTTCTGAACTTTGGGGTGTATGTGAGCAACAGCATCCGAAAGACGGGCGACGTGCACCACTGCATGGCGTTCTCGCGGCAGGCGATGGCGCTGGCCGAGCAGATTCCCGTCAGCATGATCGAGCGGTACAGCCCCGAGAAGACGTTCGCGGACGCGTTCAAGGTGCTGCACCTGTACGGCGCGACGGTGATACGCCCCGGCGAGCTGGTGCGCGTGGATTTGACGCCCGGCGACGAGACGGAAGTATAAAGGAGGGGATGACAGATGGCGGATATGACTAAATTCAGCATCAGCGGCGGTGTGGCGGATGTGATCGCGGCGGGGGACATGGAAGCGGCGGCGGCGCAACAGACGGTGACGACGGGCAAGGATTCCCGTTTGGCGCTGCGCGTCGACAACGGCAACGCGACGGCGATCACGGTGCGCATCAAGGCGGGAGAAGGGCCGCGCGCGCCGCTGGGCGACAACGATGTGGCGGTGGCCGCGGGATCGGCGGCGTACATCGCGCTGTACGACACGGCACGGTATATGCGCAAGACCGAGGTAGCGGCGGACGGCAGGGTGAAGACGGTGGGCAGGATCACCGTGGCGCTGATGGACAGCAGCGGTGAGACGGCTGTGGCACTGGAGGGCGCGGCGCTGGCTTTGGTGAAGATCGAGGCGGTGCAGCTGTAAAGGAGTTGGCGTGCTGCGGAGGCGGGTGAGACGGCCTGCCCTTGCGGCAAGTGTGCAGCGTGGCGGTCGGGGATGGAACCCCGCCCCTACGATGCATACGCGGGGTTTGGCGGGCGGCCACAGGCCGCCCCTGCGTTTACATGCAGGCGGGTTGAGATTCCTCAATCGGTGCTGCGCATCAGCTTCGATTGGCAAAGGCCACAGGTATGGCATGCGCACGGTACGGATTATTGTAGGGCGCGGCATCCCTGACGCGCCGCGTTTCTTGAGGAAGGGTCGGCGCGTATAGGAATCCGCGCCCTACGGTACGTGCGCTGAAATAATGGGCGCGGAAACGTCCGAAAAGTGGCAGGCGCTGGCGGGGGCTGCGGGAGCAGCTCCCCGCGGGCGCTGTTTTATTACACAAAAATTTACGGGGAGAGAAGGAAGTGAGGACGATGACGGCACAGGATGTGTGCGATATGGCGCTGGCGCTGATCGACGCGGCGGACGAAGGGGACAACGAGGACTACCGGCTGCGCGCGTCGGCGATCATCGACGTGCTGCAGCGCGAGCTGGCGTTTTATGAGGGTGCGGCGGTGACGCGGACGGTGAAGCAGCTGGACGATACGCTGGAGATATCCGACGACACCGCGGCGCGCATCATGCCGTACGGGCTGGCGGCGAGCTTTGCGCTGGCGGACAAGAACGGCGACATGTATGCCGATTACTCGGCGATGTACCGCATGCTCTGCCGCACGATCGGCAGCGGCGAGACGGACACGGCGGACGAGTACGGCATATTGGAAGGGATGCGGTGATGGACAGCGAACAGCTGCGCCTCTTAAGGCGCATCGGCGCGGTCAGAAAGCAGCTGGGCACGGCGCTGAGCTTGACGGGCGGCAGCGTGTCGGGCGGGCTGGATGTGAAGCAAAAGCTGACAGCAGCGGGCGGCATGGCGGTGACGGGCGGCATCAAGGTGTCGGGGCAGATACGAACGGCGGGCGCGCTCTCGGCGGGCAACGGGCGGCTGGTGGTGTCGTCGGACAGCGGTGAAGACGTCAGCATCGACGGAAAGAAAGTGTGGCACGCGGGCAACGCAAGCCAGGCGGGCGTCACGCTGTTTGCCGGCAGCGTATCGTCGGTCCAAACCGTTACGCTGACGCAAAGCTTCAAAGGCTTTCGGTTTGTGGGCATCACGCTCAACCGCGCCTCGGCCACCAGCCACAAGATGACGGTATTGATGCCCGCCGTCGCTTTGAATGGCACTAACGCCTGGGTGTCGTTTTACAATGGCAGCTACTATTATGTGAGGTTAAGTGATTCGAACGGGAACTTGGGCATATCGACAGTGGGCGCGGACACCTGCCTGACGCGTATTGCCGGGTTCAACTGAGATGGGGGGGTACGGGCATGAAGATCAGGACGGATGAAAACGGGTATGTGATGGAATATGCGGCGTTGGGCGATATACAGGCGGGCATCGAGTATAACGGCAGCATTCCTGAAGCGTTTGACGACGGCTGCTGGCAGTACCGTCTGCTGGACGGCGTGCTGACAGGGATCAGCGGGGAAGAGAAGCGACTGATACTGCAAAACAGGTTCGGCCTGTGCGAGGAGGACATTCAGGCGTATTTCAGCGGGGAGCCATGAACCGCCGCGTTGGCCGGTCTGAGTATGAAAGGAGAAGGATAATGAAACAGCAACGGGCGCGCGACGCCCTTTTTTTACAAGCCGGCACCAGGTGCGGCGGCGGATGGGGAGGCGCGCGATGAGGAACGAGCCTTTGCGGCAGATCATGCTGCCGCAGCTGAGCGGCGGGCTGAATACGCGCGACCCGGAGAACGGCATCGCGGACAACCAGAGCCCCGACATGTTGAACCTGTGGTATCGCGATATGGCGCTGTGCAAGCGGCCGGGGCAGATGCTGCTGGCCCGGCTGCCCGGCGTTGTGCGCATATCCGAGCCGTATAACGGCGGCTGCGCGGTGATTGCGGACGGGCGGCTGTACCGTTGGGACAGCGCTGTTCCCGCAAGGTACCTGTCGGAGTACAGGGAGGGTACGTTTGAGGAGGGGGATTACTTTGTGGTGCCCCAGCCCATGACCATTGACGGCACGGCGTTTGAGGCGGGCGACTGCGCGGTATATGGCAGATCGGCTTTTGCGGGTCAGGCGGCGGAGACCACGGTGCTGACGGAAGCGGGCGGAATCAGCTCAGCGGGCAATGCGGCGGTGACGGTGACTGCGCAGGGCGTGGAGGAAACGCTCTCGGTCGCGCTGGAAGCGGGCGACAGCGCGGCACAGGCGGCGGAGAAGATATGCGCCGCCATCAACGCGGAGCAAACGCTGGCGCTGCTGCTGTCGGCGGACAGCCATGGCGCGGATGTCCGGCTGGTCAAAAGGTATCCCCATGAGTGGGACAGCACGCTGGGCATTACCATAGCCGCCAACGAAAATATTGGGCTGCAGGCCTCGCCTCAATCCGCTGACGCGCCGCTGTGGTACAACGCGCTGACGGATGTGGACGCGCGGTATCGGGCAGGCATGTTCGATCCGGCGGCGGGTTATCCGCAGACGGCGGCGGCAGGCGCTTATTACACGGCAGCGGCGGACGGTACAGTGAACGGCGTGTCGTTTCAGGCGGGCGACCGGGCGGTGTTCCGCCGCAACAGCGCGGCACTCACTTTAACCGGTGCGGTGGAAAGCGGCGTGACCACGGTATTGATAACGGTGACGGCGGCGGATATCGCCGGATCACCGCTGAGCCTGGAAGCAGCGGTGACGGCGGGCGAGTCGGCGGCGGACGCAGCGGCCAAGGTGCGCGCGGCGCTGGCAAACAGCGAAGCCTTGAGCGCGGTATACGCGGCGGGCGGCGAAGGCGCGGAAGTGATGCTGACGCAGAAGAAAGTGGGCGCGCTGGCGCTGGACGGTACACTGGGCTTCACGGTGGCATACGGAACGGTGACGGCGGTGTCCGTGAACAGGCCGCAGTGGCGGCGCGTGGGGCAGCTGGGCAGCACGCCCGGCGTGTTCTGCGAGTTCGGCGATACGCTGTATACCATCGGCGGCGGCGAGGTGTGGCAGATAGGTGCGGATTATTCGTACCGCCCTGTAACGCCGTATGCGCCTGCAGTGCTGATCAATGCGCGTCCTGACCTGTCGGAAAGCGACGACGGCGAGGCTTACAACCTGATCGGCTCGGGCTTCACGGTGAAATACAACGGCAACGCGGGCGGAGATGTGTACTATTTCGTGACCAAGGTGCCGGATTCCGACACATTCCGGATCGGCGACCCGGCAGAGGGCAGCACCGTCGATTATACGCAGGCAGGTTATGACTTTAGGGTGAAGATGCGCGGCTTTGGCTGGCTGGACGGTTCTGCGGTGGTTGAGGCGCAAAGCGGCTCCAGCCCGGCGGTGTACAATACCATCCGGCTGGCGGGGCATGGGCTGATGGCAGGCGATATGGTGCTGTTTACAGCGGGGGACGCGGGCACGCTGCCGCCGCAGCTGGAGGAGTACGACTCGGACAAGGCGATGATGTATCAGCTGCCGCAGACGGCGCTGGACGATATGCCCGTGTCGGTGACGCTGGGCATCGATGAGGAGCCGTATATCAAAACGCTGACGGAGGGCGTGGAGTTCGCGGTGGACCGGACGGCGGGCACGGTGGATTTTTCTGCGGGCATCAAACCGCACGGCGCGCCCATGACGGGCACCAGCAACGTGTGGATTACCGCGCACAAAACGTTCGACGGAGCGAAGAAAAAAATTACCGGCTGCACGGCGGCGGTGCGCTTCGGCGGCGAGGCGGCGGGCGTGGCGGGGGGCACGCGCGTGTTCGTGACGGGCAACGCGGCGTATCCGTACCACTACTGGCGCAGCGACATCGGGCTGCACGTGTCTGCGGGCATGACGTATTTCCCCGACCTGTCCGAGGAGGTGCTGGACCAGAACAGCGAGGCAATCACCGCCGCGGCCAAGATGGGCGAGCAGCTCATCCTGTTCAAGGAAAGCTCGGTGTTTGCGGTGGGCTACAGCTTCGACGGCGAGAACGTGTACTATCCGGTGCGGGAGTGCAGCAACGTGATCGGCTGCGACATGCCGGGCAGCGTGCAGCTGATCGACAACCGTCTGGTGTTCGCGCACTCGCGGTCCGGCGTGCACATGCTGGTGAGTGCGGACAACGCCCTGGAGAACATCGTCAAGCCGCTGTCCGCCAACGTTAACTCGCTGCTGCTTAAGGAGAAGAATCTGAAAGCGCCTGCTCGTGCGACTTCGGGCGGTATTACTGGCTGTGCGCGGACGGGCACGCGTATCTGTGGGACTACGACACCACGCCGTATTACAACTACGCGGACTACGACAAGGCGCAGCGGCGGCTGGCGTGGTACCGCTTTGACAACATCAAAGCCGCCGTGTTCACCAGCCTCGGTGAGCACCTGTGCTATGGCGGCGCGGACGGCATCGTGATGATGACGCGCAGCCGCAACGACTTCGGGCAGGCCATTGCCGCATACTTCAAAAGCAAGGCGTTTGACCTCGGCAGCCCGGACGACCGCAAGACGTTCGTCGCGCTGTATCCGGGGTTTTCGGCGGACGGCAACGCGCAGGTTTCGGTGTGCGCGGGCAACGAAAAAACGGACAACTTTATCACCAAAGAATTTGAACCGCGCTCGTTTGACTGGCGCAACTTCAGCTGGAGCGCTTTTACGTGGAACCGCATCAAATACGAGCAGGTGTTCCAAATGCGGCTCAACATGCGCAAGGCGGGTTTTTTACAGGTGAAGGTGTCGGGCGGCGGACTGGACCGCGGCGTGGGGCTCTCCAGCCTGCGGATAACGTATTTCAATAACGGAAAGGTGAAAGGGTGAAGAATATGGGATTTGGAAAAATGGCGTTCGATCCGCCGGAGGGCCTCCGCAAGCAGAGCGCCTACAAGGCCACACCGGGCAGTGAGGAGGAGGCGCGCGAGCAGATACAGGGGCGCTTCGATGAGATCAGAGACTACATCAACAATAGGCTGGTGGCGATGCTGGAGGCCAGCACCGGCATCAGCGGCGCAGACGGGATCGGCAGCGCCGCCATCGGCGGGCTGGAGGAGGGCGAAACCATCGACCTCACGGTCAGAAGCCAGATCATTCGGCTCAAGCAGCAGCTGGACGCGAGGGTGGCTGAGCTGAACAGCGCGATCACGGGTGAAATATTCGGCACCGTGGATGTGGTTTCGCTGATCGGCGACGGCGACATCGGGGGCAATTTGATCGCGCAGGGGGCGGTTGTCACCGGACACCTCGCGGACGAGGCGGTGACACTGGGAAAGCTGGCCGCGGAGGTGTTAACGTCGCTGAGCGTGGCGGACGGCGCGCTGACGGGCGGCAAGCTGATGGACGCCGGAACGTTGATACCCGGCGTTGATGGCGGAGATGACACGGTGTATGAAGGGATCACAGGCGCGAAGCTCAAAGCCGGTACCATCACCGAGACACTGCTGGCGAACAACGCGGTGGGAACCGCCAAGATACAGGACGCCAACATCACAGCCGCCAAGATTGCGTCCGGCGCGGTGACGACGGACAAGCTGAAGGACGCTCATGTCACGGAGGCCAAGCTGGACGCCGCCCTGCAGGCAAAGCTGGCAGCCGAGAGGACGCGAAAGATTAACGTCAGCTCGTCGAGCCCCTCGGGCGGCAGCAGCGGCGATCTCTGGCTGAAATACGCGTAAAGGCAGGTAACACAGATGGCGACAATACCACAGCATACAGGTTATCAGGTGATATACGGCGCGGGCACGGGACCCAACGGCGACAGGATCGATGTGTGGGCAGAGTATACCTCCACGCAGGATCAGCCAAGCAACCGGTCGCTGGTCACCGCGCGTTTTTATGCCGCATTGCATCCGGGAGAATCGTCCAACACATATGGCAGCAGCGGATGCAGTTCAGCGTTTTCTGTCAACGGCGTCAGCGGCGCCGGGCTGAAAAGCAACGGCAGCTTCGATTTCCGGAGCACCAGCCTGATCAACGAGCTGGGGTCTTTCAGCGGCTACGTGGCGCACAGCGAGAACGGAACAAAAACAATAACGGTGGCCGGCAGCTTCACCACAACATCCGAGTGGATTACGGGCGGCACGCTGTCGGCGAGCGTCGTTCTTCCGGCGATACCGCGCGGGGTGGTGCGAGCCAACGTGAACGGCACATGGAAAAGCTGCACCGCTTACGTGAACGTGAGCGGCACATGGAAGCAGGCGCTGGCGTATGTGAACGTGAACGGCGCATGGAAACAGGGGCTATAGAAGCATAAAGGAGGAAACGCATATGAAAACGGCGGCAAGAGAGATCACGGTGTATTCAACCGACGGCAAAAACGCCATCGGGGCGCTGCAGCGCGGCGAGCAGACGCTGGTGCTGGGCGAAAGCGACAAGGGTACAGCCATCGCGTATATCATCGGGCTGGTGAAGACGGCGGACAAGGCGGCGCTGCTGGACGGGGACGCATGGGACGAGCAGAGCAGCGCGGCGGAAGCCCTGTGCGCGTTCGCGGCGGTGCAAGCGCAGAACGGCTCCATCTACGTGCTGGGGGCGCAGGGGCAGACGGGTTCGCAGATTACGGAGGCGTGGATCAAGCTGCGCGAGCATAACAAGGCGCCCAACTACAACCGCGCCATTGCGCTGTGGAAGAAGCGGCTGGCGGCGGGGTACAGAAACCTTTGCGCGTACGACTGCAGCGGCCTTGTCGTGAAGCACCTCATGGACGCGGGGCTGCTGAAGGGCGACCGCACCGCCAACGGGCTGTATTACGACGAGTGCCACGCCATCGGTAAAAACGAGCTGGCGGCGGGCGACCTGGTATTCAAGAAGTACGCCGCGAGCAGCCGCGTCTACCACGTGGGCGTGTATATGGGCGACGGCTCGGTGGTGCACAGCAAGGGGCGCGACGACGGCGTGATCCGCGAGGGCATCGGCAAAACGGGCTGGAACCGCTTCGGGCGGCTCAAGTGTTTCGGCGACGGCGCGATATCCGGTTATGTCCGGCTGCTGAAGAGCACCGGAAGGCCGTACATGAGCGGCGCGGACGTGATGGCCGTGCAGGCGGCGCTGCTGGACAAAGGCTATAACCCCAGCGGCATCGACGGCGTATACGGCCCCGCCACCGAGGCGGCAGTGAAGGCGTATCAGAAGGCGAACGCTCTGGAGGCGGACGGCATCGTGGGGCCTAAAACATGGGAGAAGCTGGCGGGGTAGCGGGACGATAAGGCTGCGGGGCATTTGTTCCTGCAGCCTTATTTTTGCACCGGCAGGCAGGCGATGTATTCCATAACAGAGCGCCCTGTGTTACAATAGGAAAATAATACCTCACCACATTCAAAAAGGAACAGTGTTATGAACCAGTCAAAGCCAGGCTTTGGAGTATTTCTGAAAAAGAGGCTGCGTCATCCCTTTCGTTCAAGCGTGAGTCTGGTTTACAAAAGCAAAGAAGGTGTGCGCTTCAAAGATACCGGCAGCGCCCAAACATGGATTATCAGCGTGGCAGCTGTGGTGCTTTTTATTGACGCCAATATCAGTTTCAGCCTGACCGTTCTCGGAGAACTGCTGCTTATTACGCTGGTTTTGGCTATATGCGGTGTGTTTCGGTATTTCTGGACAGATTTTGAACAAGTCGATGAGGAAGGACGTGCGACGGGGGATGTGCCTGTCTACAGCCTGAAAAAGAAAATTTCCATTGCACTGGAAGCAGTTCTGGTGCTTGCAGTTATCTTTGGTGCGACTGTTTTAGCAATAGAAAAGCCTTACGGCAAAATCCAGACAGCCCACGAGTTCCCGTTCACCCATATCGATCATCGCATTGATACCGCAGCGGAGGCTTATGCGGCAGCTGATGAGTATATGCAAGAGCATATGCCTGAGGCTGAACTGGTCGGACAGGTGCTGGATGAGCGGTGGTATGAGTTTACATACAGGAATCCGAACTACGGTATTCTTGTACACAAGACTTCAGAAGTGATTGAGGTCAATATTTGTGTCGAAGAGAGCGATCTTTTTACAAGGTATTCACCTATGAACCTTAAGTGGATGCTGATGCCACAAATCGAGCCACCGGTACAGAAGCTTGAAGGCAGTTAAAAGCACGCGAATCAGTCAGCAAACAGAGGACCCCTCACGGGTCCTTTATTTTGCATCACAGAGAGGAGAAACACATGGAAGCGGTAATAACGGGCGTCGCGGTGGGTGCCATCATGATCGCCGTCAACGCGGCGGTGGGGGCGGCGAGCCGTGCCCGCAAGCGCAAGAAGCACGAGTCAGCCAAGCTGGAGGTGTGCGAGGACCGCATAGACGCGCTGGAGCAGCAGGCGCAGGAGACAAAAGAGCTGGTAAAGCTGACGCTGTCCACCTGCATCATACTCGGCGACGGCATGGTGCAAAGCGGCATGAACGGCGACGTGAAGAAGGCGTTCTGCGATAAGAAGCAGGACGCGCTGAAGATGTTGTAGGACGGAGAATACAGATAGAGTTGCATGAGTGTAACGGAAATATGTTCTATACGGGCAACCCAAACAATGGTATAATGCAGCCAAAGCAGGCGTGTTCAAGCGATTGTTGAGTGTCCGATACAAATTGCCTGATGTATGATTTAGGAGTGCAGAATGAAAAGAATAAAGCATATGGTGATTGCTTCACTACTGTTGTTATCCTGTTTAGTGCTTGGGGGATGCCCCAGTGCAATGGATACAGAAGCAGTTAGGAATGGAGACTCTTTCAGGCTTCAGATTATTAATAGGTTCGATTCGTATTACAATGTAGATTTTGATGATTCGGGCTTACCTTTAGTGTATATTTCATACGAGATATCCGATGGTTCAACCAAAACGGCGGTGTTTCAACTTGATGGATATAATGAAAAAGCAGGGATAGGCTATAAACTGGTTTTATCAAATGATAAAAACGAATGGGATGAAAAGCGAAATAATGGAGATAAAGAAGCCCCCGATTTAAATGATGAAAAACTGATTCAAGATGCGTGCCTGAAATATGATTATCCAATAATATTCCTCAGTGCATATGAATATCAGGAAGATACGGATAATAAGGCTTTACAAAATCTGGATTCGTTTATACAAAATCTGAATGAGTTATTGGAATCAAATCGAATAAAGGATTGGGCTAGGGAGGCAGATACAAGATAATAATATTTTTTAGGAACAATGGGGTGGCTCGTAGCTTTGTAACTATGGGCCTTTTCCTTTTTAACCCGATCATACGTTCTATACAAACAATCCAAACAATGGTATAATGCAGCCAAGGTTTAACAGCATATCGGCCTATGAAGATGAGATCAGCAAGCATCAGGAAGCATTGAAAGCCTTAAACAAGCAGCAATTCAACCTCATGCTGAAAAATGACGTAGCGGGTATGAATGCTCTGGACGCTCCCATCAAGCAAGCGGAGAAGGATATCGACGACCTCAAGCTGGAGATGTATGGGGTCATGGGCGCATATGAGCGGGGCAAGCGGGGCAATCAGCTGCTGGAAGATGAAAAGTGGGGCTGAGCGTAACCAACGCGAAGCCGCTGTCCGAGGCAGGAATATCAGCAGCAACGCTAAGACCTTGGCCAAAATGTAAGACGATTTTCAAGTCGGGGGTAATAGGGGTTGAGTAGAAAAACAAATACTGTGATTATCATAGTGGTGTCGGTTATCGCCGGGGTGGTGCTGTTATATCTCGCATACAGTGAGATCACGGAACTCCTTTCATATATTATCGTTAATGGTCTTGGACAAGATTAAGAGAATCGTTTACATACAGCGGGTGTATGAAACGACACCATATTATTAACACAAACCAGGCGGGGCATTCAACTCCGTCTTTTTTTTGCGCGCGCAACAGCGGACGTTCACAGTCACGTATGCATATCGTAATAACAGGAAGACTTTCGCCCGCGGGGGGCGGGAACCGGGCAGAAGCTTAAAGGGAGGATGAATTATGGCAGAGGTGAGCGCGGCTGCGCTGAAGATGTGCGAGTTTGTCAACAATCAGGTGAAGAACGGCTCCATCTATGTGCTGGGATCGCAGGGGCAGACGGGGTCGCAGATCACGGAAAGCTGGATCAAATACAGGGAGCACTATATCGCGTCCAACTACAACAGGGCCATCGCGCTGTGGAAGAAGCGGCTGGCAGCGGGTTATAAGAACCTGCACGCGTACGACTGCAGCGGCCTGATCATGAAGTGGCTGATAGACAACGGCCACGCAAAGAGCGACAAGACGGCCAACGGTATATATTTCGACCTGTGCAGCTCCATCAGCCGGTCGGCACTGCAGACGGGCGACCTGGTGTTTCAAAAGTACTCGTCTAAGAACAGGATGTACCATTGCGGCATCTATATGGGCGACGGCACGGTGGTGCACTCCAAGGGACGAAGCGACGGCGTGGTCCGCGAGGCGATTTCCAAGACGTCATGGAACCGCTACGGACGTTTGAAGAGCTTTGGCAGCGCCGTTCCGGGCGACAAATGGACACGTCTGCTGAAGATAACCAGCCCGTATATGTACGGTGCGGACGTCACGGCGGTGCAGACGGAGCTCAAGGATAAGGGATACGATCCCGGCGGCATCGACGGCTTCTATGGCCCCAAAACGGAAGCGGCTGTGAAGGCCTTCCAGAAAGCCGGCGGCCTTGAGGCGGACGGCATCGTGGGGCCCGCCACCTGGGCAGCGCTGTTTGACGAGACGGAAACAAACCCCGACCCGCCCGAGGACCCGGAGGTGGAATACACGCGGCTGCTGCGTTATGTGACGCCGGTGCTGATGGTGGGCGACGACGTGCGGGCGGTGCAGGAGGCGCTGCTGGCGGCCGGTTTCGATCCCAAGGGTGTGGACGGCTCGTACGGGCGCAACACGGAGGCGGCGGTGAAGGCGTTTCAGAAGGCCAACGGGCTGGAGGCAGACGGCATCGTGGGCCCCATCACCTGGGCGGCGCTGATGGACAGGGAGGATGACGATCCGGAAGAGCCGGAGGAACCCGAAGTGCCTGAAGAACCGGAGGAACCGGAGGAGCCCGAAGTGCCCGACGAGCCGGAAGTGCCGTATATGCGCCTGCTCAAGCTGACCAGTCCGTATATGAAGGGGGCTGACGTGAAGGCGGTGCAGGCCGCACTGAAGGCGGCAGGCTTTGACCCCAAGGGTGTGGACGGCACGTTCGGCCCCGACACCGAGGCAGCGGTGAAGGCGTACCAGAAAGCCAAAGGCCTGGAGGCGGACGGCATCGTGGGGCCCAAAACGTGGGAGAAGCTGATGGGCAGCACAGGCTCAACGCCCCAGCCGCCTGCGGAACCCGTTGTCCCTTATACGCGCCTGCTCAAGCTGGCCAATCCGTATATGAAGGGGAACGACGTGAAGGCGGTGCAGGCCGCACTGAAGGCGGCGGGCTTTGACCCCAAGGGTGTGGATGGCACGTTCGGCCCCAATACCGAGGCGGCGGTGAAGGCCTTCCAGAAGAAGAAGGGCCTCGAGGCGGACGGCATCGTGGGGCCCAAAACGTGGGCAAAGCTGATCGGATAGAAAAAACGAGGGTGCGGTTCATGTTCCGCGCCCTCGGCTTATAGAATATTAATAATTGGTATTATTATCTACTTGTAAAAATAACATTCGTTCTATCTGTTAGAATAGTCATACCCGATTTAGTTTCAATTTGAATCATAGAATCATATTCTTCCCATGAAACAACATCAACTTCCCAAGGAGAGCCACCTTGATTAATCCTGGCTTTAGTATATATACTGTGATCTAGCTCTTTGCTACATCCAGATATAAATAAAAGAGAAACAAAGATTAAACATAACGGTAAAACAGGAGTTAGGATAAAAACGTAGACACGGAATCTCGTACCAGAGATAATTAAAAAGGCGGTACGAGTATGGCAGGTAAACACTACACAGATGAATTTATGAAGAGCGTAGTTCATTTGTACATTAACGGGAAGCCGTTCATTCTGGCAGGACTTTTTTAGTGTCTCACACGTCCAGCGCCTGCTGCCAGCGCAGCGCCTCGTAATACAGCGACATGAATGTGTCGGCGGAAAGGCGCTCGCCCGAGAGGAAGGCGTCCGTGCTGTGAAAATCCGCCTGTTCGAACAGCAGCACGGCGTCCAGCGCCTGCCGCAGCGGACTGCCGTCGGCCAGCAGCGCGGACTTCACGGCGTCGGTCAGCGGAAGACGGCTCATCACCTGCTCCATGCTTTGGTTCAGCAGCGCGTCGATGGAGGAGAACAGACCGGCGAGAAAGTAGTCGGACTCCTGCCTGACGCGGCCTGACATGAGGGCAAAGCGGGCCAGCATGCGCGCCCGTATCAGGCACGTTTTCACCAGCTCCGCGTTGTCGGCGGTGGACAGGCCCTTGAGCAGTATCAGGTGGCCCCAGCGCAGCAGCTCCTGCACACCCAGCGTCACCAGCGCATGATGGATGGACGTGATCTGCATGCACGCGCCGACATAGGCGGAGTTCGCGATGCGCAGCAGCTTATACGCCAGTTCCACGTCCCGCTCGATGATGGCGGCAATGGCCTTGAAATCCGGCTCTGGCTGTGAGAGTTTCTGGGTGATCAGCACCATGTTGTTGCACAGCGTACCGATCTCCCGAGCGCCCACCATCAGAGGATGGCTGAAGAAGTAGCCCTGAAACAGGCTGTAGCCCGCCTGAACGGCGCGGCGGTATTCGTCCTGCGTTTCCACCCTCTCGGCCAGAAACGCGATGTGTGCGCGGTACTTTTTGATCAGCGCCTGCTGATCCGCAGCCGGCATATGCACAAACTCGATTTTGACGATATCCGCGATTTGGAGCAGCGGCTCGTATTTCTCACTGAACACGAAGTCGTCCAGCGCCAGCGTATAACCCTGTTTTTTTAATTCCCGGCAGGCCTGGAACACCTCGTCCGTGATCTCCACCCGCTCCAGCACTTCCACCACCAGCCGGTCAGGAGGCAGCAGCAGCGGTATGCCCTCCAGCAGCAGCTTCTGTGAGAAGTTGATGAACCCCCGGGCCCCGTCCGTCAGTTCGTCGTAGCCCATAAAGAAGGAATCGGAAAACAGCGCCGCAGTCGCCTGGTCGTCATCGACCCCTTCATAGAAATTGTTGGCGCTTCGCCTATACAGCAGTTCGTACCCGAAAAGCTTCATCCGGCTGTCGAATATCGGCTGCCGTGCGACAAAAATATCGCCCATAGGTTAACTCCCGATGCGATTAAAATTCCAACTATGGAAGATTATATCATTATATGTGACAAAAAGAAACAAAATATATTAATATATTTTACGAAATTTTGTTAAATTTGAATTGAATTAGAAATTAGATGATCAGCGTTTGCTGCCATTTGAGTGCATTGATATAGAGTGGCGTCAGTGCGCCCTTGGATAAACCGGCAGCGACAAGGCACGAGTCAGTCTTTGCCCAGTCCGCCTGCTCAAACGCCAGCATCATATCCAGCGCCGTGCGTAAGGGGCCTAGCCCGCCCATCAGCGCCCGCTTCACTTCGTCGGTCAGCGGCAGGCGGGACAATACCTTGTGCATGGGTTCGCCCAGCAGCGTATCAATGGAGGAGAACAGGCCGGTGAGAAAGAACTCCGACTCGTTTTTTCTGCGGCCGGTGGCTTCCGCGAACAGCGACAGCATTTTACCGCGCACCAGTGACGTTTTGATCAGCTCGGCGTTGTTCGCGTTGGTTAAGCCCTTTACCAGCAGCAGGTGCGCCCAGCGCCGCAGCTCAATGATGCCGATTTGCGGGAGGGCCTGCTGTATTGAGTTGACGGGCGCCATCGTGCCGCGGTGGTAGACGGAATTGGCGATGCGCAGCAGCTTGTACGACAGCTCCATATCCTTCTCGATGATGGCGGCGATGGCTTTGAAATCCGGTTCCGGCTCAGCCAGCCGCTGCGTGATCTGCACCATGCTGCTGCCCAGCGTACCGATCTCCCGCGCGGTCACCATCATGGGCTTATTGAAAAAATATCCCTGAAACAGGCCGTAGCCCAGATCGCAGGCGTGCTTGAATTCCTCCGCCGTTTCGATCTTCATCGCCACAAACACGGCAGGCTTGTACTTGCGTATCATCAGCGCCTGCACGGCGGGCGGCGTGCGGTGGTAGTCCACCTTGATCATGTCTGCCAGACCCACCAGCGGCCGGTAGGCCTCGTCATCGATGAAATTGTCCAGCGCGAGCTTGTAGCCCAGCTGCTTTAAGCGGCGGCAGGCCGCTACGAAAACGGGAGTGATCTCGGTGCGCTCCACGATCTCGATCACCAGCTTGTCGCTGGGCAGCAGCAGCGCCGTGCCTGAGAGCAGCAGGTTCTGCGAGAAGTTGATAAAGCCGCGCGTGCCGTCGATCAGCTCGTCGAAGCCCATGAAAAAGGAATCGGTGACCACGGCGGCGGTCGCCTGATCGTCGCTCGCGCCCTCAAAACGGTTCTTTTCGCTGCTTCTGTACAGCAGCTCGTAGCCGTAGAGCTTCATGCGGCTGTTGAATATCGGCTGCCGCGCCACATAGATATCGCCCATTATGTCACCTCCGCAGCCCCTGCCCTGTCAAACGGCGGGGCAGTGCGCCCATATTGTCTATATATCCAGGGACTGCTGCCACCTGAGCGCGTCCAGATAGAAGGACGTAAACGCGTCCTCCGGCAGGCCGGACTCAGACAGAAAGCGGTCCACAGTGTCCCAGTCGGTGCGCTCGAACGCCAGCACCGCATTCAGCGCAGCGCCCAGCGGGCCGGGTTCACCCAGCAGCGCCGCTTTCACCGGCTTCGCCAGCGGCAGCTGCGAGAGCACTTTGTCCATTGGCTTGTCCAGCAGCGCATCGATGGAGGAGAACATACCGGTGAGGAAAAAGTCCGATTCGCTGCGCTTTTTACCGATGGCCGCCGCGTACAAAGCCAGCATGCGACCGCGTATCAGCGAGAGCTTGACCAGCTCGGTGTTCTCGGGAGTGGAGAGGCCCTTCACCAGCAGCAAGTGCGCCCAGCGCTTAACCTCTGTCAGCCCGATGTGCGTCAGCGCATGATGGATGGAAGTGATGGTGATGCGCGAGCGGTAATACGCTGAGTTGGCAATGCGCAGCAGCTTGTATGACAGCTCCACGTCCCGCTCGATAACGCCCGCGATCTCCTTTAAATTCGGCTCCGGTTCGGAGAGCAGCTGCATGATCTGTGCCATGCTGCCGCCCGGCGTGCCGATCTCCTTGCCGCCCACCATCATGGGCTTGTTGAAAAAATATCCCTGAAACAGCTTATAGCCCATCGTGCAGGCCTGCCGGAATTCCTCAGCAGTCTCCACCTTCATGGCGGCAAACATGATGGGGCGGTATTTCCGTATCATCAGCGCCTGGTCGCTGAGCGGAATGCTGGCGTAATCCACCTTGATGATGTCTGCCAGCTCCAGCAGCGGGCGGTAGCTTTCTTCGTCGGTGAAGTTGTCCAGCGCCAGCGTGTACCCGGCCTTTTTGAGCTTTCTGCACGCGTCGGTCAGCTCGGGTGTGATCTCGGTGCGTTCCACGATCTCGATCACCAGCTTGTCGGGCGGCAGCAGCATCGGTGTGCCGCAGAGCAGCAGGTTTTGCGAGAAGTTGATGAAGCCGCGCGTACCGTCCGTCAGCTCGTCGAACCCCATGAAAAATGAATCCGAAAGCAGCGACGCGGTGGCCTGGTCGTCGTCGGAACCCTCGAACAGGTTTCGCTCGCTGCGCCGGTAAAACAGCTCGTATCCGTTCAGCTTCATGCGGTTGTTGAAAATGGGCTGGCGCGCGACATAGATGTTTCCCATTAATGTCTCCTGGTGATGTGGACTCTTAATAATATAAACTCAAATGCGGCCAGTCAAACAAAGGAGTATCATGACATCCCTGAAAGATGAAATGTTTTTAAAAAAAGATCTCGGTTATTATTTTAGGTAAATATAAGCGAAAGGGGCCGTCGGAATGGCGGCTTAAGGTGGGAAAAATGAGCTATGAAGCGGACAGGCTGAGAAGAGCGCGTGAATTATACGAGTAGCGCATGCAGGAGGAGGAGCGCCGCCGCAGGGAGGAAGAGGAACGCAGGCGGCAGAGGGAGGAGCAGCGAGACGCCAGCGGGAGGAAGCGCGGCGGCGTGCGGAGGAGCAAAAAGCGGCGCAGCAGCGCGCGGACGACCACCAACAGCGGCAAAAAGCGCAAATACGTTCTATACAGCACCTCCATACAATGGTATAATACAGCCAAGGTTTAACAGCATCTCGGCCTACGAGGATGAGATCGGTAAGCAGCAGGAAGCAGCGAAAGCCTTGAACAAGCAGCAATTTAACCTCATGCTGAAAAATGATGTAGAAGGCATGAATGCTTTGGATGTGCCCATCAAGCAGGCGGAGGCAGATATCGACAACCTCAAGCTGGAGATGTATGGAGTCATGGGGGCATATCAGAGGGGCAAGCGGGGGAACCAGCTGCTGGAGGACGACAAGTGGGGCGGCTTTGCACCCAATGAAGACAAGGTTACGCCGAATAAGGGGGACATGTCGCCTGCTTGGGATACGAAGACGGATTTAGCCTATTTGCCTATCCAAACGACGAAGTTTGACATAATAGATGATCAACCTATACCAACGACGCACGAGGATGTATCCGATCATACAAGCTCCATTTATAGCAAACATCCGGAATTCTGGGATTTGTATTGGAAAGCTTCTGATAATTATGCTGAGAAGCTTGATGCTAAACATGAAGAAGATGGGAAGCCGCTTAACGTCAATTCGCTGAAGAACTTCGAGAATGTTTTGGCGGGTGTAGGCATGGAGGAAGGCGACAACTATCTAGTGGAGTATGCGAAATCGTTTGTTGGAAAATTGCCATATGAGAAAGGCGGAGATGACTTAACGAAGGGGGCGGATTGTTCTGGGTTTGTTCAAGCAATATATGGGCAATTTGGTCTAAAAATCGACGGGTCAACGCGGTCGCTTTCCGAAAAAGCCGATGAGATGAAGTATAATAATAAAGAAAACTTTATTTCGACTCCTTGGCTGAACAGTAATGGAGAGTACATACCGTTTAAAGGTACAATAGGTGAAGCGTACAAAGCTGTTGATGATTTTTGTGCTGGCCTAAAGCCGGGCGACTTAATACTATTCGATCTTGGCTCAAGTCATGATGATATTCGTGATGGAGTATTCGGACGAGCCGATCATGTCGTAATGTATGCGGGCAACGGCATGATTGTTCAAGAGCACGAAGTAGGACGCAATGCGGAGTATCATCCTATAACCGAACTGATTTTTAACAGGGCTGAAAACAATCCTGCTGGAGATGAGTCTTTTAAAGGAAACTATGTATGGGAAAAGAGAATGCCGATTTTTGCCCTAAGTCTGTTGTCTGACGAAGATCGGAAAAGACTGACGTACTAAACTTTACTGTTATGGATTCGGAGGAAAACAAATGAAGAAAGCTTTAGCTATTGTATTGCTGGTAGTTTTAATATTATGTAATGCCTGTACCCAAAAGGATGATGAAAACGCATTATTTGAAAAAAGCAGTCAACCCGCCAAGTCTGATTTGCCCGAAGTGCCGGTTGTTTCACCAGCCTCTCCGAATCCGACATCTGGAGCATTGGTTTTGCCTGACCCGGTTCAGGCAAAACCAGATGCAGACATACCAGATATTATTATTGATAATATCCAAAAGGCTAATTCGAATGAATGGTTTTATGAAGACGAGAAGTATATGTGTTTCAGTGTTTTTGCGCGCGGCCTATCAAACTTATACGTTATAGAGAAAAGCAATAAAAATATAAGAATTGTTCTAGATCAATGTGACCTTTTCACCGCTGAAAACGGTAATATCTATTATACAACGCAAGACAAGAATGAGATTATCCGCTTTGATATAAAAAAGAAAACCAAGCAAACCATAGTATCAACAGATGATGAGATTTGGAGTCTGGCTAGTATAGGGAATAACATTTATTTTAGCTGCCAATTGCTTGATTCCAACATGGAAAGAACATCTTTATATGTATGCGAAATTAACGGCAACAACCTGATAAAAATAGGAAGGAATGTTGACAGCTTTTGTATTTACAACGATGAAATATTCGGTATAACTTATGGTGAGATGGGTGATCTTGTAAAATATCATTTAAACCAATCACAGGAAGTAGTTGTTAACAGACCGGTGTATTATCAGTTTGATATCAGTCTTGGAAGGATTGTGTTAGCAGAGTTCCATAACAGTGAAAATAATTTTAGCAACAATCTGGTTTACGACATAGAAACAGGTGATCTTTACGAATTAGCGCCGATAAGTCCTTTTTATACAGTAGCGGGGCAATACATGTTGTTTGTTGAAACGGATGAAAATGATGGGACAGTGCTGCTAAAAGCGTATAATTACATAGATAATATTGAATATACATTATATGATATATCAAACCTATCAGATGATAACAATATTGGTGCGAGCATTCAATTTTCTAATGAAAATCTGTATCTAAGAATAAGAGATAGTGACAAGATATCCTTTTACAAGGTTACTATTCAAAATGGTCAAACCTTAATCGAGCACTACTTGTCGGTGGATATTGAAGAGGCAGATTAGAGATAAGACTTGTTAAAATATAATTACCATTAGTCCATCCTTGTCTCCAGCGATGGCATAGCACTTCTAAGGTTTAACAGCATCTCGGCCTACGAGGATGAGATCGGTAAGCAGCAGGAAGCAGCGAAAGCCTTGAACAAGCAGCAAATAAACCTCATGCTGAAAAATGATGTAGAAGGCATGAATGCTTTGGATGCTCCCATCAAGCAAGCGGAAGCAGATATCGACAACCTCGAGCTGGAGATGTATGAAGTGATGGGCGCGAACGAGTGGGGCAAAAAGGGCAATCAACTGCTGGAGGATGACGGCAAAAGCTACGTCAACGGCATGCTGCACACTTATGAAAATATCGGCGATGGGCTGACGGCAGAGCAGGAGCGGAAGGAAGAAGCCGCACGGAAGGGTATGTTGCATGCGTATGGGAACATGTCGCCCGCGGGCAACGATAAGCCGGCTTCGTTGGTTCACGAGAGGAAAGAAGTAATTCTTCAGCAGGTCATTCAGGCGGCGCATGTATTGAGAAATTATTCGTTTCATCAGCAAAGTTATTGTTTAACCGCGCCCCAACGTGCCCATATAAAGATATCAGCATCAACGGAGGACTTCAGTGAACGCGATCAACGGATACACTGAATGGATAAATTATCGGAACCTGACGGCGGGCGCATTTTCGCCGCAGAACGGCGGCACCGAAAATACGGCTCCGGAGCGGCCTGACGATGCGCGGCGCAATACGGGCGCGGGGGACAGACCCGCCGCTGAGCCGCAGGCAGGTTTGGCGGCGCAGACGGTTGCCCGGCATGCGGCCACTGGGGCTGTGCGGGACGTGCGCGGTATGCTGGAGAGTATCCGGCGAGCAGGCACCAGCCTGTCCGAAGGCGACCTGCAGGACATGCTGGACGACATGGTGCTGCGGGGCGACATCACGGACGATCAGGCGGATGAGATATTTGACGGGCTGAAGCGCTCGCGCGAGGCCATGCCAACATCAGTGCTGAGGCGCCTTAACGTTCTGGCCAAATCGGGAACGATGACTCCTGAGCAGCGGGACGCGGCAGCTGCGGCGCTCACGGGCTCGGGCGAGCGGCTGCAGGATCTGGTATCGGACGGCACGCTGTCGCAGGACCAGATGGACGCGGTGATGGAATTGTGCCGCAGCGCGGTAAAGCTCAGGCAGGCGCGGCTGGCTTACAACCAGATGCAGACAAATCCGCTGGCGCGGGCGGCGGACAGCGGTCAATACGGCATACTGAACGCTTACGAGGAGAGCCTTGCGGAGGGCGCGATGGCGTAACGGCCATCAATAAAAGAGTGTGAAACAGCGGACTTAACGGGTCCGCTTTTTGTTTTGCCAGCCCTTTCACGGCATAAACCCAGTGCATTCTTTTGAGCGGCAAAGCAAGGAGACAGCTGCGCAGAGGCTCCAAGTTAACGGGAAGCTAACGGGAAGCTCACAGGAACCAAACGGGAAGCTTACAGAACAGGGAACATTCGATGAACAGTGCCGGCAGGCCGTTTAACGCATCGTGATTGCGCCGATATACAGATCAGAAATCACATTTGGAGGTTCACGATGAACACAATATCCGGATACTCGAATCTGTCGGCAGTATATTATCAGAACAGGCTGGCGGACAGCCAGACGCAAAAGGCGGGGAGCACAGCCAAAGCGGACCCGCTGGAGTCGCTGGTGGAATCAGGCGCCATCACAGAGGAACAGGAGGAGGCGATACGCGAAGCGCTGGAGGCGTCGATGGGGAGCGGCCCGCCGCTGATGATGCGAAGCGGGGAAGACCCGCTCAGCACTGCGCTGCAAAGCCTGTTCGGCGGCGTCTCGGTTTAGGGATAGCAGAGTAAAAGCCTCCGGAGCGTGTGCGTCCGGAGGCTGTTGTCGTCAAGGTAACCGCTATATGGCCGCAGCCTGCCTGGTAATATCGCTCAAGGCAGCGCCGCCTCGGGTAGCCGGGTCCGTTGTCCGGCACGCTGATGCGCACGCCATCCGTTTCCTTGCGGCGTCTGCGCCGTCAATCCGCCGTGCTTGCGTACTTCATAGGCTGCGAGATCCACCGTGACGCTGCCCGCGGCCAGCATGGAGGGGCGGTTATGTGTCGCGTTATTTCGGCCGGGACAGCGCCCGCATCAGCGGGTTTGCCCGCACCAGCTTCACCGCATGATAGGTGCACATTTCATGACAGCACATGCAGCCGATACATGCTTCATAGTCGATGCGTTTGGTGGCTTTGTCGATGGCCTCCACCGGGCAGCTCTCCACGCATACGTTGCAGCGCTTGCAGACGGCCTCGTCCACCAGGGGACGCGTGCGCATCAGGTCTATCATTCTCCCGAATATGTTGCCCGGCGCTTTCTCCGCGCCCATCACGCGGGGCAGCTTGAAGCCGGGCAGACGGGGAGGTGTGTCGTAGTCCCCGCACACCTTGATGCGGCTGATGTCCGCCGCGCCGATGCCCTCGCGCACCGAGGCGGCGTACAGCGGCAGCTCCCGGATGTTCCGTCCGAGCATGCGCACGGCGACGGCGTCCAGCGCCAGCGGGTCCGCGGCGGCGAGTATCTTGCCCGCAGCATAGGGCTTGCCGGATGTAGGGCCCTGCCCGTCCATCGCGACCACGCCGTCCAGTATGTGCAGGCCGGGTTTGACATGCTTGTTGATCGCGCAGATCACCTCGCCGAACTCCCGCGCGGACTGCGCCTGTTTGTGATACGTCGCCTTCATCTGTCCGGGCACGCAGCCGTACAGGTTCTTCACCGCGCCGGTGTACGTGGCCAGCAAGTGCGATTTCAGCTTGGGCAGGTTGATGACGAAGTCTGCGTCAAACAGCGGCTTGGCAAGATGCATTACGCCGCTGCCCGTTTGGACCTCGACCAGGCCCTCGCGGTCGAAGTTCTTGATGACGGCGCCTTCCTCCTGCGCCACCGCTTCAAGGCCGGACACAGCAAAGCTGCGGCCTGTCTGTGCCTTGCCGCCGATGGCTCCGCCCGAGCTGTCGCCGATCCACACGGTGCATCCCAGCGGCTGGAGCAGCCGCACAACGGCGCGGACAAACTCCGCATGCGTTACCGCTGCCGATTCGGGCGGCATGGGGTCGATCAGGTTCACCTTCAACAGCACATTCATGCCGGGGTGTATCCACTGCGAAAAGCCGCCCAGCAGCGCCAACGCTTTATCTATCTTGTTCATCAGCAGCGCCGTGTCGTACGATGCGCAGTCCATCAGCGCCACGCGCGTTTTACCGTCTGTCAAAACCTTGTCCCCTTTGTTCTCTGTTGGCATGATTGTACCACAGCGCCGGACGGATTCATACCGCGGCCGCTGTGAAAAGATTGTAACCAAAATGAGCGGCGGCGCAGAAAGCCTTTGCGTCCGTTCTGGTGCGGGCGTATAATAGAGCTGGCTGTCTACGGCATGCATCTGCGGGGGGATTATGAACTTTATTGTGATACTGGAAAAGGTCGGGGCGGTACTGCTGCTGATACTGATCGGTTATATATTCGGCAAGGCCGCGAAGCCGTCGGAGCAGGCGCGCGGGCTGCTGGCGACGATAGTGCTCAACATAGCGGTGCCGTCGAGCATATTGGCTGGCGTGAACGACGCGGACTTCGACGCGATCAAGAGCGACATGCTGATACTGATCATCGCTTCCGTGTGCATCACGCTGGTGACGCTGCTGCTGAGCTTTCCGGTGTCGCGGCTGCTGGAACCCAAGGATCGGCGTAGCCGGGCGGTGGTTCAGGCCACGATGTTTTTCCACAACTTCGGTTTTCTCGGATGGCCGGTGTGCTATATGCTGCTGGGCACCAAGGGGCTGCTGTACGCCATGCTGTTTTCCATGCCGCTGAACGTACTGCTTTACGGCTTAACGCCGGTGCTGCTGGGCCGAGCGGAGCCGGGCGCGCGCCGGTTCGACAAGCGCATGCTGCTCAATGTACCGTTTTATGCCACCGTCGCGGCGCTGGGGCTGCTGATCGGGAGGGTGCATCTGCCCGATTTTCTGACCACCATGATGGGCATGCTGGGCGCGCTGCAGACGCCGCTGTCCATGATGATCATCGGCATGATACTGGCGTCGGCACGCCTCGCCGATGTGATGCGCGGCGTGAAGGTATACGGCTACAGCGCGGTCAGGCTGGCGCTGCTGCCGCTGCTGGCGTTCGCCGCGCTCAAGGCGCTGGGCATGACGGGTCTACTGCTCTCGGTGCCGGTGCTCATCACCGCCATGCCGGCGGCCGCGATGAGCGTTGTGCTGGTGGAGCGCAGCGGTCTGGACGCGGTATACGCCTCGCGCATCGTGGTGGTGAGCACGCTCATCTCCGTCGTCACGATACCGCTGTTCGCGCTGCTGGTGGTGTAGGGGGGAAGCGTCAGGTGTTTGTCTCTACCTCATCCCAAACATCGTCACCAAGTATCCACTCGTAAGCATGTTGTCTCCAGCGTGAGAGTATTCGAATGGATTCCATCGTATCCGAGTCAAGATTTCGGAACACTTTTTTCCCTGCAAGAAAATCAGGGTAAGCTCCCTTTGAAAATGGGATTCCTTCAAGCGCGAGCTGTATTTCATCGCCGAATATCTCCTGCAAAGAACGCTTTACATCGCACTTGGCGGGAAGGCCATCTCCTTCAATGGCTCTCCAATGCCATAGCATTGCAATATCCCGCTGAAGTTCTATTTCGGCTTGTTCTTTCGGCTGGCATTTTGCCAACAGGCTGTCAAGGCAGTGATCTATCCCCACTTCAAGCGTATCACCAAAAGCATCCTCGCAAAATTTCCAGGGAGCTGTCAGTTTGTCAACTAAGCCTATGCTCCATAGCAAGGGTTCAACAGTTTCAACCACATAATATTCGTTGAGAATGGCGTTGTTTCTTCTTAAACCTATCTTGGTCTTGTATATTTTCTTTTCGTCTTCGGTGTAAAGATCAAAATAAAGCGTTTGCTCCAGCCAGTCCAGCATATCCTTTCTGTGTTTTTCTCTTTCATGCCGGCTGCGGTTTTTTCCATCTACAAATTTTTGTTCGCTTGCGCACCTGTATCCCATCTGAAGGCTTAGTATTGCGTGTATGCATATCTCCTCTGTTGATCTCATATGGGCAGCTGTCCTCCTAGAATACAAAGGTTATAACCAATATATACAATTGCAGATAGATATTCAACCTGATAGTTATACTCTTGTATCGGTAAGCAAATATTATAGTGGCATTTTGTAAAAAATCTCGGAACAATGGTGCGTCCCGCGCTGTTTTGAGTTATACTGAACGCGCCAATTGCTGTAAGAAAGGAAGCGGGATGCACTTCAAGTTACGCTTTTTCATCGCTTTAATATTAGCGCTGCTGCTGGCTCTGGCCGGTTGCGCGGGAAATAATGAGGAACCGACGCCGACGGGAACAGCGGCTGTGTCGCAGGCCGCCGAGCCGGAGCAGACGCCCGAACCGACGGAGCCGGACGAACCGGCTGTTAATGTGCCCACGCCCGAACCCACGCAGGCCGCGGACGCGGATGTGGCGGTGACGGCGGTTAACGTGGGCTACGGCGACGCGATACTGGTGCAGCTGGGCGCACAGAACTATCTGATCGACACAGGCGAAAAGAAGGCGGGGCTCAGGCTATTGCGCGCGCTGGCGGCGCTGGGCGTGGAGCGGCTGGACGGCGTGTTTCTGACGCACACCCACGGCGACCACATCGGCGGCTTTGAGGCCGTCGCGAGCCGGTATGAGATCGACACGGTTTACGCGGCTACCATCACGCACAACAAAGAGAAGATAGACAAGCTGGCGGACGAGGCGGGGCTTTCTCTCACACGGCTGTCGGCAGGAGATACGGTGCGGGCGGAATCCGGCGCGGCGTTTGAGGTGCTGGGCCCCATCGAATTCAACGCGGACGACGACAACGACAACTCGCTGGTGCTGCGCCTGCAGGCGGGCGGCCTCACATGGCTGTTTACGGGGGACATGCAGTTCAGCGAGGAGCTGAGCCTGATGAAGGCGGGCGCGGATTTGAAGGCCGATGTGCTAAAAGTGGGCAACCACGGCAACCCGGATGCGACGTCCGACGCCTTCGGCAAGGCGGTTGCGCCAAAAACGGCGGTGATATCCACCAGCACAGCAGAAGACGACGACTCGGCCAACCCGCGCGTGCTCGCGGCGCTGGGCGGGGCGGATATCTACGTGACGCAGGACTTTGCGCTGGGCGTTAAGCTGGCGGCGAAGGCCGGCGGACTGGCGGTGTCCGATGTGACGGCAGAGCAGGCTGATGGTTCGGTCGTCATGGACATCGACACGGACACGCAGACAGTGACGCTGACGGGCGGTCAGGATACCGACATCTCCGGCTGGATGATATGGTCCGAAAAGGGCGGCGAGCTGTTCGTATTTCCGCAGGGCGCTATGCTGAAGGCGGGGCAGCCGCTGACGGTGGCGGGCCGCGGCGAAGGCGAGGGCGACTTCATCTGGGACGACAAGAAGGTATGGAGCAGCAAGGGAGGCGAAGCCGGCGTGCTGGTGACAAGCGGCGGGGCGGTGGCGGCGCGTCAGCCGGTCTGAAACTGACCGGAACAAATCGGGCGCGAAAAGCGTCAATATACTGACGGCGCGGCGCAGTCTGTGTTGCGCGGGAAATAATCTATGCAGGTGGCTGCGGGGAAATAACAGGGAGCTAAACGGGAGAGCATGGAACAACACGAAAATAAAATGTATATCGACGAATCACAGCTGCAGTGGAAAAACAAGCCGCGGCAGCCGGAGAGAAAACCGCCGCGCCGTAAGGGCGTGCGGGCGCTGGTGGCCGTTTTTATCGTGCTGATGGTGGCGTTGGTGGGCTGCGGCTTGATGGTGTATTACTCACAGATATGGGGTACGCTGGACACGATGGATACGGTCGCGCTGGAGGACGAGGGCGCTGACGATGTGGAAGGCCTGCCTGAAGTCACGTTCAGTGAGAGCAGCGCGGCGGATATCGCCAAGGCCTCGGGCGAGACGGATATATTGATGATCGGCGTGGACAACCGCGACAACGGCAAGTTCTCGGGCCGCAGCGACGTGATGATGTATCTGCGCGTCAACCCGGATAAGGGCACTATCAAACTGGTGTCGTTCATGCGCGATACGCTGGTGCAGATTGACGGTCACGGCAAGAACAAGCTGAACACGGCATACGGCTTTGGCAGCATCGAGCTGGCCAAACGCACGTATTACCAGAGCTTCGGCCTCACGCCTGACTATTACATGGTGGTCAACTTCTTTGGTATGGAGGATATTTTAAACGCGCTGGGCGGCGTGGACATCGACATACAGAAAAACGAGATCGATAATATCAACAAGTGCATCGACGAGGTGAATACGATTGACCCTTCAAACAAGGCGAAGCACCTCGAAAAGTCGGGCGAACAGCACCTCACCGGGCGGCAGGCGGTGGCCTACATGCGCGTGCGGCACCCCGGCGGAGACTCGGGCCGCATCGAGCGCCAGCAGAACGAGCTCTCTGCACTGTTCAAGGAGATGAAGAACGTCAGCGCGGGCGAGATACCCGGTTTGCTCAACGCGATGGTCAAATACGTGCGCACCGACATGCCGCTGGGCACGATGATGGTTCTGGCAACGGCGGTGAAGGGCATGCAGGGCAGCAGCGATCTTGACATGTTCCGCTATCCGCAGGACTACAAGGACGGCAACTACAAGGGCATGGCCATCGTGCAGCCCAAAGATACGGATAAGGAGCTCGGCAAGCTGAGCGATTTTCTGGAGAACTGACGACGTATAAAATTGCGAGGGTGTGGCGAAAAAAGGCAGAGCTTTACGGCTCTGCCTTTGTAGTAACTGATAATAAAAGCCATCACGCGGGGCTTTCGTCCTTGAGTTTTTGTTGCTGACGTATCAGCAGCTTTTCGAAATCAGCAGCGCACATGGGCTTAAAGTGGTAAAAACCTTGTATTTCGTCACACATTCTTTGCGTCAGGAAATCGTTCTGCGTCTTCGTCTCAACCCCTTCGGCAATCACACCCAGCCCCAGGCTCTTCGCCAATACGATGATGGACTTGGTGATGGCCTTATCCTTGGAGTCCATATCAATGCCGTGTACAAACGGCATGGGAATCTTGATCCGGTCGACAGGAAGCTGTTTTAAGTGGTTCATGGACGAATATTCGGTGCCGAAATCGTCTATCGCAATATGGACGCCAGTCTGCCGCAGCATATCCAGCGCCTTAATGATATAATCCTGCTCCTGCATCGCGATGCTCTCGGTGATCTCCAGCTCCAGGTAATTTGGGTCGAAGCCTGTTTCCGTCAGTATGGATTGAACCTCGCTGACAATGTTGTGATTCTGGAACTGGCGGATGGACAGATTAACGCCAATACGAATAGGGGGATATCCGGCATCCTGCCAGGCTTTGTTCTGAGAGCAGGCTGTGCGCAGCACCCATGCCCCGATAGGCAGTATCAGACCCGTCTGCTCAGCTATCGAAATAAACTCGCCGGGCAGAACCATTCCCATCTGGGGGTGGTGCCACCGGATAAGCGCCTCCGCGCCGACGATCAGGTTGGTACTGCAGTTGATCTGAGGCTGGTAATAGACTTCAAACTCCTCGCGTTCCAGAGCGCGGAACAGGTGGTTGGATATTTTCATGGTCTCCAGTACCTTGTTCTTAATGGTTTCGCTGCATATCACATATTGGTTTTTGCCCTTTTCTTTGGCGCGGTACATGGCGATGTCAGCGTTCTTGATCAGTGTCTCGCTGTCTTCGCCGTCGGGCGGACAAACAGCCACGCCAATGGATGTACTGATGAAGCACTCCTGGTTGTTCAGTACAAAGGGTGTGCGGAAGCTGTCCAGAATTTTCTGGGCGATGACTCTGATGGCATCGATATCGCTGATGTTTTCCACCATGACGACAAATTCGTCCCCGCCCAGCCGGGCAACCGTATCGCTTTCGCGCAGCATGGCCTTCAATCGTTTGGATACCTCAACCAGCAGCATATCGCCTGCCAGATGCCCAATGGAATCATTAATCATTTTAAAGCCATCGAGATCCAAAAACATGATCGCCAAAAGCTTTTCCATTCGCTTTGCCAGCTGAATACCGTGGCTCAGATGCTCAGAAAAGTGAACGCGGTTGGGCAATCCGGTCAGGTGGTCATGATACGCGAGGTAAGTGATTTCTTCCTGCGCCTTTCTGCGCTCGGTCACCTCCTGCCGAAGTTCATCGGCAGCTATAATTAGTTGATTTTCCCGGTTTAAGATTTGCTGGCGCGACTCATGCAGCTTGCCCAGCATGGCGTTTATCTCACCCGTCATGCCGGAAAGCTCGTCGCAATAGCCGTCGGGCTTCAGCCGTTCCGACGGATCGTCATGCTCGCCGATGCTCTTAACCGACCGGTTCATAGACAGCACTCTGTCCAAAATCACTCTGTTCATATAAATAAGAATAAACAGTGTGAATATTAAGCTGGACACAACCAGCGCGATCACGACAGATTGTATGCCTGAACCGGCGATCATGCTCATATCACGGATCATGTTGAGGCTGACCGTTACTGCCGGTTCTCCATTGATATCATGTAACGTCGCTAATCCTTGGATGGTCTCTTCCGATATGTTCCTGACAGAGATACCAGATGTGATGAAATTATCTTCCAGCATGATCTCTTTCGTATCATGCCTCATTTTTTTCTCCACAATAATGCTTCTGCCGATGATCGCTGACAGATATTTGATTTCCTTGTCGTTGAGATATCGGTAGATGACAAGGTTGCCATGGACCGGCCCTTCGCCGTTGCTCGTGAGTATCGGGTTGGTAGCGAACAGCATGGCGCCGCCGGGGACCTTCAGTATGCCCTGAAGTCTCTTGCCGGCGTCCTGATTACCGCCGATTAGCTGCTTTAACTGTTCCTTAACGTCATCGGGTACGGGCTCAAGCTCGGAAGCATCTGCGTTCAGCTGCTGAGCATATACAATGTCGCCTGACCGGTTCATATACACCATGGCATCCAACCGAAGGGTATCAGCAAAATATATTCCAAGGTTGTCATCAATATAAAGCTGATTGCCATCTTCTGTGAACTGATATGATTCATCCCATTCAGCCCAGTCGACAGCGGTCTTTTTCAAGTCGTTAAGCTCAAATCCAATAGCAATGTTTATCTGTTTCATACGCTCGGATATATATTTATGTTCCAGTTTTTCGATACTGCTCATCAGCAGTGTGTTCATAATAACAATAACCATGACCAGCATAAAAACAAACATACAAATCATTGTCAGAATTGTTCTGGTACGCAATGAGCGAAACAATCGTTTACCCATATGAGAATCCCCTAAAATAGAAAATGCAGGACAACAATCTCTTTTTGTTGCAATTCATATATAACAATAAATACACATTAATAAACAGAATGGCAGAAATTTGGCGAATATTTTATTGGCATGATTGCCATATTGTGATAACCATGATACAGTAACAGCGGTGGCGGTGATAATTCAACCGATGGAGGATTATCATGATGCGCCGTTTTTTTATGCCCGTATTGGCGCTGCTGTGTGCGGCGCTGCTGTGTTCGGGCTGCGCGAAGGGTGTTAGCAAGACGGAACTGGAGCTGGTGAACGAATTTCTGGTGCAGTCGGGAGCTATTGAGATCAATCCGGAAGATGCGGCGGATATGAACGAACCAACCATGAAGAATATGGAGACGGGTGAGACGGTCAGCTCGTGGCAGCTGCTGGCGGATTACGTGCGCTGCCTGAACAACGGCAATGAGCCGCCGTCTTCCTATTCGGTGGAGGCGGGGCCGGGCAGCACCGTGGGTTTTGATATGGATGGCGGTGTCTGGGAGCGCATCCATATGGGCCCGTCGTATTGAGCCCCCGGCTTATTCGGGGCGGGCCTCCTCTTGCTTGAGCGCCTTCTCTTTTCTCAGGTTGCGCACCGACATCTTGATCAGCGTGCCCACGACCTGCGACAGTATCTTGCGCGTTTCCGAATCCAGACTGCGGTAGGTGCCGATCATCTTGATGGCGGATTTGCCCCACGTATCGGTCAGTTCCGCGACGGACTTCGCCTTGGTTGTCTCGATGAGCCTGAACAGCGCGTCCACCAGCAGACGGCGCTGGTCGTCCGGCAGCAGCTCCAGCCATTCGCTGAGCGTCCTGTGCATGTACAGTGCGCCGTCCGTCAGCTTTTCGGCATACACAAAATCGCAGTCCGTCACCTCCCACGTGAACGCATCGTGCTGCATCACGCCGAAGCCGCTGCTCTCCACCACGCGATAGCTCTGCGTGTCAGCCAGCAGCATGCCCACGAACGACGACTCGGGCAGTATCTTATGCACGCGGCCCTCGATGGCGCGGTATTCGGGCGTCTCCAGCACGCTGGTGCGAAAGCCGGGGCCGTCGTGGTTATACACCTCCAGTATGCGGCGCTGCACGGGCGGGCTGCATTTCATGGCGGCGTATACCGCGAGGTTGCCGCCCTTGGAGTGGCCGCCGACGCGCAGCTTCATCCCAAAAGCCAGACGTTTGCCCACCGCGTCCAGATAGTCCGCCGCGGCCTGCTGTGACGGCACGGGGGAGAGGTAGGCCATGTTGAGGTCTTCCTTCCAGCCCACGATGGACATGTCGGTGCCGCGGAACGCAACGAAGGCGGTGTCGTCCTCCAGCTGGAAGGTGACGGCACTAAACTGCTGCTCCTGCTCGACGTCGAAGGCGTCCGCATAGAAGCGCACGCGGATGTCGCGAAATCGCGGGCTGGCCGCCGCCGCATACAGCATCGCGTGCCGGTTGCTGGTGCCGTAAATCACGTGGTCTTTGGGCTGAACGGCGACGGACTGGTGCGTCGGGCGGAACATGTCGCTGAACAGCTCCGCGCGATACAGCTGGCTTAAGGGGATGGATTTGGCGAACAGGCGCACACCGGACACCGCACTGCCGAAGTTGACATACGCCAGCTCTGACAACACCAGGCTGTCCACCGCGCAGAAGGGCTTTTCTGTCATCGTGCGCATTTCCGTCTGCACATAGGTTATAATGTTTCCCATGGATAACGCTCCCAATATAAAGAAGCGCCGGAGCGCCTCTTAAATACGAGTTATAAAACCTTGGCCAGAAAGCTTTTCAGCCGGTCGGACCGGGGGCTGTCGAACAGCGCGCCGGGTGTGTTCTCTTCCACGATGCGTCCCTCGTCCATGAACAGCACGCGCGTGCCCACCTCGCGGGCAAAGCCCATTTCGTGCGTTACCACCACCATCGTCATGCCGCCCTGCGCGAGCGACTTCATCACGTCCAGCACCTCGCCGACCATTTCGGGGTCGAGCGCGGACGTCGGCTCGTCAAACAGCATCACGTCCGGGTTCATGCACAGCGCCCGCACGATGGCGATGCGCTGCTTCTGCCCGCCCGAGAGCTGGGAGGGGTAGGCGTTGGCCCGGTCAGCGAGACCCACGCGCTGCAGCAGCGTCATGGCATCCGCCTCAGCCTCCTGAGGCGTCTTTTTCAGCAGCTTCAGGGGCGCGATCGTCATGTTTTTGAGCACGCTCATGTGCGGAAACAGATTGAATTGCTGGAATACCATGCCCATCTTCTGACGGTGGATGTTGATGTCCACCTTGGGGTCGGTGATGTCCGTGCCTTCGAAGAATATATGGCCGCCCGTGGGCGTCTCCAGCAGGTTCAGGCAGCGCAGGTAGGTGGATTTGCCGGAGCCGGAAGGCCCGATGACCACCGCGACGTCGCCCTTTTTGATTTCGGAGTCGATACCGTCCAGCGCTTTGATGGTGCCGTAGTGTTTTTCGAGGCCCTGCGTGCGGATGAGCACGTCGCCATTGTTAAAATTATCGCTCACTGCGTTGCAGCCTCCTTTCCAGCAATGTCACTCCGCGGGACAGCAGCATGACCAGTGCAAGGTAAATGACAGCCGCGGCAAGCAGCGGCAGTGTGTAGTTGTATATGGTGCCGCCGATACTGAATGCGCCACGCGTCAGATCCTCCACTGCGATATAGCCTGCAACCGAAGTTTCTTTCAGCAGCACGATAAACTCGTTGGCAAGCGGCGGCACTGAATTTTTGAAGGCCTGCGGCATAATGATATGCCACATCGTCTGCGTATAGTTGAACCCAAGGCTGCGCCCCGCCTCAAACTGCCCCGCGTCTATCGCGTTGATGCCGCCGCGGAATATCTCCGCAACATACGCGCCCGAATTGACACCAAAAGCGAGTATCGCGAGCGGTATCTTGTAAGTGGTGGGAGCAGAAGCAAATATGACAAAGTAGATAATCATAATCTGCACCATAACCGGCGTGCCGCGGATGACGGTGAGATAGACTTTGCATATCGCGTTGCCGATTTTAAGTCTGCCGGTTTTATCGTGCGTGGTGCGTATTATTGAAACAATGAAGCCGATCGCAATGCCGATGATGACAGCGCAAAGGGTAATGAGAAGCGTATTGCCCAAACCCTGCGAAAGAAACCTCCAGCGGTTGTGATCTATGAAAGCGAGTGTAAAATCTTTGACAAAACTTTGCCACCACTCAGCCATAAGCAGTCCTCCAATATTCTGTAATAACATGCAGAAATAATCATGAAAAAGGCCGCCCAGCAGGCAGCCTTTTTGTTAACGTATCCATTCTGCCCTTTAAAGGGTAACAGCGGAAACGGGCTTTGTCAAGCGTTATTCAGCCTTGATGTACTTATCGAGAACCTTCTGAACTTCGCCCGAAGCGATCAGATCCTTCAGCGCGCCATCAACCTTTTTCAGAAGATCTTCGTTGTTCTTCGCGATGCAGATGGCATACTCTTCGGTGATATATTCGGTCTCCAGAATCTTCAGCCCGGCATTCTGCTCAACGAACACTTTGGCCGGTTCGCTGTCGATGACGACCGCGTCGATCTTGCCCTGCACCAGCGCCTGAACAGCGTCCGCGCCCTTGTTGTAGCGCTCGATGTTGGCCAGATTTTCGTCGACCAGATCCCAGGTGATGTACAGGTCGCCCGTGGTGGAGAGCTGCACGCCGCTGGTCTTTCCTTCCAGATCGTCAGCCGAAGCGATGGCGGAGTCCTCCGGAACGATGATGACCTGTTTGCCGGTCGCGTAGGAAGTGGTGAAGTTGACAGCCTCTTTGCGCTCGTCTGTTACCGTCATGCCGGCCATACCCATATCAACCTTGCCGCTCTGAACTGCGGAGATGATCGAATCGAATTCCATGTCTTCGATCTCGAACTCCATGCCCAGCTTTTCGGCAATCAGCGCAGCGATCTCGGCGTCGATACCCACAATCTTCTCGCCTTCGTAGAACTCGTACGGCGGGAACTGTGCATTGGTGGCCATAGTCAGAGTCTTATCGGCTTTGCTGCCGCAAGCGCCGAATGAAAATACCACGCCCAGAACGAGCACGATGGCGATAATGATTCTCAGAGTTTTCATTCTTAATTACCCTCCAAAATAGAAAATTTAATGATTCATTATAATACACAATGAATAAACATGCAATGATAAACACATAGAAAAGAGAAACAGCCAGAACGTTTATTCACGCCGCTGTATATGCAATATCAACCGCGGCCCCAAGCTGTTCAAACAGTGCGCGTGCGGCGTCCTGGGGTCTTCCAAACAGTCGTCATTTCTGTATAACAACCATATTATGCCATGAAGCAATGCGAGTCTGAAAGATATGGCTGACCATGAAGAAGCATGGAACAAAACGGCAGAAAAAGGAGTCATGAGATGTGTCAGAGAATGTATAGAGAACGGGCTGATAAAAGCCGATAAACTCTATTAGCGGGAGCGCGGCCTTTAAGCGACAGAGCATCAGGAGACGGCATTATGGACGAGAAGTTGAACACGTTACATCAGCTGGGCGTGACCTGTATGAGGCGCAAGAATACGAGCCTGCGGCTTTGTGCTTCAAGGAAGCGGCGGAACTGTTTCGGGAGCGTGTTAGAATTTTAGACAATCTGCTAAGATGGAAAGAGCGAAAGAATGCGCAGAAATCGGAGGCAGAAAAATGGGAGAATACAGAAAGAAATACGATGAAGACTTCAAGAAAAATGCGG
>JAEZHF010000036.1 GCA_023416745.1 Bacillota bacterium | reverse complement strand
GGTTATCGGCTCTTTTTTTGGCTCTACAATATAGCACCTAAACACAAAACCGTTGCCATACAACGATATTGGGTTTTGAGATGTTGCGGCGGTTTGAAATACTACATTTCAGCCGCCGTTTTTCTTTTCAAAGAATTGGAATTCGTAGGGTGTATTAAAGTTGCCCTTTTTAAAGATACGGCGGTATTGAGGAAGGTGTTGCCGTGTCTATTTTTAATTATCATAGGGCATACAAATTCTATCTATTAAAAAAATCCTATATCACCCAATGGGATATTATTGCTATCAATATGAACACACGCATCACCTAATAGGTATATATAGTTCCAAAAATGCTCGACTGTATTTTCAGTCGGGCATTTTTGCGTTTAATTTAAAGTTTTTAAAAAAAGTTTCTCAAAAGTTTGGCAGCTTTGTAATTCCCACCGTAGTAGTGGTGAAAGGGGAACAAGAAAGTCACCACCCGAAAGGGGGTGAGAATATGAAACCTAGTAACCATGATCAAAGTAAAAGGCACGCCTTTGATAGCTTTTGCAAAAAAATCCTAAAGAATGAGGCACGAGATTATTACGATGAATTGAAACGTCAACGTAAAAAGGAAAAAAGCTTTTCAGATTTATCTTTAAAGGAAATGGATCAGCTTTATACAGTAGACAAATACTTTGTTACTGAACAAATTTTCAATGTCTTAGGTCTTGATGTCATTGTTACAGATGATTTTATTGCAGGGGCGTTAGAGAATTTGCCAGAACAGAAACGAGATATTATCCTACTTTCCTATTTCCTTGAACTATCTGACAGAGAAATAGGGGACAAGCTGAATATGTTGCGTTCAACCGTACAGTACCAAAGGACAAGAACTTTGCAAATGATAAAAACTTTTATGGAGGGAGATGTCCATGAGTAGCAAGGGAAAAAACAATCAATTACTTTCCTACCCTCTCATTGTATTGGCTGCAAGTGGTGATGTTGATGCTATTAATACCATTCTTAAACATTATGAAGGGTATATCGCTGCACTATCTACAAGGCAGTTATACGATGAAAGCGGTAATAAGCATTTCTGCGTGGATGAAGTATTACGTAGAAGGCTAGAAACCAAGCTGATTACAAAAATTTTAACCTTTAATGTAGCCTGATAGACAAAATCCATAGTAAGAAATATGCACCCCTTTCTATATTTCTCTCATGGTTCTATTTATACATTAGACATTTGAACCTTGACAAAGAAAGCACAGAAGATAACGCTGTTGCAGTAGAAAATAAAACGGATACATTCATTTATATTGAGCCAAGAGGCTGATACGCCAAGACCTCTATTTAGGGAGAGCGAACAATATCAAACTTCAAAGCAAATATGGCAGTTTGTAGGCGATAACATATAAGTGGGATAATGATACTCCCCTATAGCCACCGTCCGAGCGTTAAAAGCGTCGCAGGCAATGGGTAGGGTTTCGGCAGAATGCTGGAAGGGTAAAACCCCGTGGAGCTGTGCCAACAGCCATCCGTTTTATTTGAAATTAAGTTTAAATAGGTAGAAGGCTACTCAGCCCTCATCATTTAAAATAATATGAAAAATTATTTTAGTCCATTGGAAATGAAAGGGGGATTTTCATGAAAGATAGACTGATTCGATATAGTATGCAGATTGCCATGTTGGGACAACTACTGTCTTTGGCTCTTATAACAGAAAAAGAATTTACAATAATTAAAAATAGACTGATGCAAGATTATGGTGTTCTTTCAGACTTAACATCATAATCCATATGATTGTCATATATAAGATAAATTATTATACTGATTCCGTAATGATTAATAGCTGAAGGGAGGACTTTATAATGCGTGAAGTTGAAGTAATTAGGGCAAATAGAAAAATTTCTGAACGTACAGCGGGAAAAATAGATGATATTTTGCGTGTTGCCCCCTATGCAAGGGTCAGTACGGATTCAGAAGAACAGCTAAGTAGTTATAAATCACAGGTTATGTATTACAAGGACTTAGTAAATAGTCGTAAAGAATGGGTACTGGTAGATATTTATGCTGATGAGTCTATAACTGGAACTCAAGTAGCAAGGCGTGAAAATTTCCAGAGGATGATTAATGATTGTATGGATGGAAAAATCGATATGATTATTACTAAGTCCATATCAAGATTTGCAAGAAACACCTTGGATACTCTAAAATATGTACGCATGTTAAAAGAAAGAAATATTGCTGTCTTTTTTGAGGAAGAGAACATTAATACGATGACAATGGATGGGGAGTTGCTACTTGTCATACTAAGTTCTGTTGCCCAGCAAGAGGTTGAAAACATTTCAGCCAATGTTAAAAAGGGATTAAAGATGAAAATGAAACGTGGTGAACTGGTTGGGTTTGCAAGTTGTTTGGGGTATGATTATGACCCTATTGATAAGAGCATATCTATTAATGAAGCAGAGGCAGATATTGTAAGGTATATATTTGATAGGTATATAGAAGGTGCTGGCGGTTATGTAATTGCAAAAGAGTTAACAAAGCTTGGATATAAAACTAAATATGGAAACAGCCAATGGCATGATACAGGAGTTTTAGGTATCATTAAAAATGAAAAATATAAAGGTGATGTCTTACAGGGTAAAACTTTTACAGTTGACCCTATTTCAAAAAGAAGGTTAGATAATTATGGTGAGGAGGATCAGTTTTATATAAAAAATCATCATGAGCCTATTGTTAGTGAAGAAATATTTGAAAAGGCACAAGCAATACTAAATAAAAGGGGTGCTAAGCGTCGAGGTGTTCAGAATGGAAAGCGTGAAAAATATAGTAGGAAATATGCCTTTAGTAGTATGCTAGAATGTGCCTCTTGTGGTAGCAATTTATCCAGGAGAAATTGGCATAGTGGCACTAAACATGAAAAAGTAATCTGGCAGTGTGCAACCGCTACAAAAAAGGGCAGAAAATATTGTCCTGATAGCAAAGCTATTGAGGAAAGAATTCTTGAAGATGCTTTTATAGAATCATATAAATTATTATGCTATAATAATTCTGATGTATTAGATGAACTTGTAGAAAGAATGGAAAATGTTTTGAGTGATAATAACTTTCAAAAAAGGTTGGTTAAAATAGAAAATGAAATCCAAGCCATAGAGCAAAAACGCAATAGGCTGATTGATATGCGTTTGGAAGAAGTAATAGATAAATCAACTTATGAAAAGAAATATGGGGAAATAGAATCAATCCTAGAAAGGCTTTTAGGTGAGAAAGAACAGTTGGAGAAGTCTTCAAACGAAGAAATCGATTTAGAAAAAAGAATTGAACACTTCAGGAAGGTGCTTGAGAAAAATGAAGTTTTAACAGAGTTTGATCGTTGTGTATTTGAAAGTATTGTAGAGAAAGTTATTATTGGAGAGGTTGATGAGAATGGAAATACTAACCCATATAAGCTAACTTTCATTTATAAAACAGAATACTCAAATTCCATACAGAGTAAAATGCACAAGCAGATTAATAGAAAAAGAACTCAAAATGATGTGAAAGATTTGCCTTCCCATCCCTCAACCGACACACGTTGAGACTGTAGTGAAGCTGAGTAGATAAACCTTAGTAATATCAAGGCTTAGAGCGATTTTTCGTTCTGAGCCTTGATGTGTTTTCAGGGGTAAAATAGGCCTAATTATATGTTCCCAAAGGATAGGGGGGTACACTATTTGGCGTAATTCAGTAGTTACGCGTAAAAGTATAATATAACGCAAAAAGGTATGT
>JAEZHF010000034.1 GCA_023416745.1 Bacillota bacterium | reverse complement strand
ACATGCCCAGCCGTTTCCGCTAATATGCACCCAAGGGCGGATAGCCGTCATCCGGCATATCCGCCCCAATAATAATCTGCTCTTTCTTATACCTTTTCGAGTTTACACAAAATCAGGGATATACCCAACTAATGATTTATCGTCTCTAATATCCAAAATCCCCGTCTATTATAATCACGTGGTATTCTTTGCCGCGGGGCGGCCATTGAATGCGCACCACAACATTGCACAGGCGGTCCGGGCAGTCACAGTCGCTGCAAATGCCTGTTACGGCGCAGGGCGTATCAAACTTCAGCCGCCGGGCATTGGGCGGACACGCATATTCCTTGATGCGTGCGACAGCAGTATGCGGATTCTTAGTCAGCTTGTTTCGACCCGTCACCACAATGACCTTATGGGGGCCGTACAGCATCGCTGCCACGCGGTTGCCCGAGCAGTCAATGTTGACAAGGTCGCCCTCTAGCGTTAACGCGTTGGCGGACGTGACGTACACATCGGCGGTCATACCAAGTCTTTTGGCCTCATCCCTGTCCTGCCCGCGCTTTTGGGCCAGATCGCTTTGATATATGGTTTGTCCGCGCTGTATAAAAGCGTCGATGATGCCTGTTTCGTACAGCGTCACGCTGCCGCCTGCGCCAACGGAATCCTTTTCGCCGATCAGCGAAAGCACGTGTATCAGCGCCGCTTTTGCGTCAGCCGCGTATACGGCATTGAACCCTTTTCTATTCAGCGCATTGAGCGCCATTTGGATATCCGTCACGCTATATTCCTCCGTTGAAAGTGCTATTCAGCGAACTCAGCCTGCAACTTCTTGGGGAGTGAATGAAAGATCAGGTCGTAAGATATATCCGCCATCTGGCGCAGCACGTTGTCCGGCACACTGCCGTCACGGTAAACGGAATTCCAGTGCAGCTTGTTCATGTAGTAGCCAGGGATGATATCCGGATACTGCTGCCGCAGCGCCTCGCCGAACAGCGGCTCGCATTTGAGAGTGATGATCGGCTTGCCCTGCTTGTCGCCGCCCATCATGCAAAACATCTTCCCGCCCAACATATACCGGACGGCCTCCCATTCCACCTTGTAATCCTTCTCTGCTGCTTTTTTGGACAGAAGGTATTCATCCAGCCATTCGTACGCCACAGATTTGCCCTCCATTCAATTGGTCTTTTCTGTTATTTTACAGACAACCAGCGTATATTGCAACCGCAAGCTCACTGCCATACAGAAACGTCTCACATATTGACGATTGCAATTCAGGCAACTTTTATATAATATTAGTCGTGTTAATAAATTGGAGGGCATTATATGGGACTCAGCAGGTTTCGCAACTTTTGCATCATCGCGCATATCGATCATGGCAAGTCGACGCTGGCCGACCGCCTGATTGAAGCGACACATACGATATCCCAGCGGGACATGCACGCGCAGATACTGGACACGATGGATTTGGAGCAGGAGCGCGGCATCACAATTAAAGCGCAGGCGGTGCGCATGTTCTATTCACTTGACGCGATGGAATACACTTTGAATCTGATTGACACGCCGGGGCATGTGGACTTCACCTACGAGGTATCCCGCAGCATGGCGGCCTGCGAGGGTGCGATACTGGTGGTAGATGCCAGCCAGGGTATTGAAGCGCAGACGCTGGCCAACGTGTATCTCGCGATGGACAACGGCCTTGAGATACTGCCCGTCATCAACAAGATCGATCTGCCGTCCGCGCGGGTGGACGAGGTGTGCAAGGAGATTGAGGATGTACTGGGGCTGGACACGTCGTACGCGCCGCGAATCAGCGCCAAGGAAGGCATCGGCATCGACGAGGTGCTCACCGCCATCATCAAGTATCTGCCAGCGCCCAAGGGAAGTCCGGACGATAGGCTCAAGGCGCTGATATTTGATTCTTATTATGATAATTACAAGGGTGCGATCAGCTATGTTCGCGTTAAGGAAGGCTGCGTCAAGCCGGGCGACGAAATACTGCTTATGGCGGCGGGTAAGCGCTTCGACGTCACGGAGGTGGGCATATTTCTGCCTTCGCTGCTGCCCAAGGAATCACTGTCTGCGGGCGAGGTAGGCTACATAGCTGCCAGCGTTAAGAACGTATCAGACACGCGCGTTGGCGATACCATCACCAATGGCAAGGACGGCGCGACGGAACCGCTTCCTGGATATAAAAATGTGACGTCGATGGTGTTCTGCGGCATCTATCCCGCGGACGGTGCGGATTACGAGGATTTGCGCGATGCGCTGGCCAAGCTGGCGCTCAATGACGCGTCGCTGCTCTACGAACCGGAGACATCTGTGGCGCTCGGCTTCGGTTTTCGCTGCGGCTTCCTCGGACTGCTGCATATGGAGATTATACAGGAGCGGCTGGAGCGTGAGTTTGACCTGAACCTTGTGACCACGGCTCCCAGCGTAAGTTACCACGTGATCACCGTCAAGGGCGAGACGCTGGTGGTGGAAAACCCGACCAACCTGCCGCCGCCCACTTCCATAGAGTATATGGAGGAACCGATGGTGGATGCCACCATTATGACGCCCGACGAGTTTGTAGGCGCCGTAATGGATATTTGTCAGGAAAAGCGAGGCACGTTCAAGAACTTGGAGTACCTTGAAGAAACGCGCGTGATGATCCACTATGAGCTTCCGCTCAACGAGATCATCTACGACTTCTTCGATATATTGAAATCCCGCACGCGCGGTTACGCGTCGCTGGACTATGAGCTGAAGGGTTATAAGAAGAGTGAACTGGTGCGCCTCGACATGCTGCTGAACGGCGAAGTATGCGACGCATTATCGATTATTGTGCACAAGGACAAGGCGTATGCGCGGGGACGCAGCATCGCCGAGAAGCTCAAAGACGCGATACCTCGACAGATGTTTGAAATACCCATACAGGCCGCTATCGGTGGCAAGGTCATCGCGCGCGAGACGGTAAAGGCGATGCGAAAGGACGTGCTGGCCAAGTGCTACGGCGGCGACATAACGCGCAAGAAGAAGCTGCTGGAGAAGCAGAAAGAGGGCAAGAAGCGCATGCGGCAGGTGGGCAGCGTGGAGGTGCCGTCCGAAGCGTTTATGTCCGTCCTCAAGATGGACTGATGAATCCGCTGGGGCTTTACATCCACATACCTTTCTGCAAACGCAAGTGTGCCTACTGCGACTTCGTGTCATACCCTGGCTGCGAATCGGAGATGGATAATTATATCGAGAATGTAATCGGTGAAGCGCGCCTGTATATGGACGCGCTTTTTTCGCGTAAAGTCAATACAGTATTCGTGGGCGGAGGAACGCCGTCACTGCTGTCAACGGCGCAATTCATGCGGCTGGTGGAGGGACTGAAAACGTGCTGTAACTGGAATGTGACCGAATTCACGGTGGAGGCTAACCCCGAAACGCTGGACGCACAAAAGCTGGCCGCTTACGCAAACTGCGGCGTGAACCGGCTGAGCATCGGCCTGCAAACGCATGATGACGCAATCCTTTCGCGCATCGGGAGGCGGCATACTTGGAACACATTTTTGCAGGCGTATGAGGCGGCATCCAAGCATTTCGACAACATCAACGCTGACACGATATTCGGGCTGCCCGGCCAGACGTTAGACGGTTATCTTGAAACGCTGCGGCGCGTCACGAAGCTGGGTATGAAACATGTCTCATCGTACGCACTCAAGCTGGAGGCGGGCACGCCGCTTGCAGCCGAATACGCAGGCACGGATGAGGAACTGGATCGGGAGATGTATCACGCGGGAATTGATGCGCTGGAATCTGCGGGATTGTTTCAGTACGAAACGTCCAACTTCGCCATGAACGGCTTTAAATGCCGCCATAACTTAAAATACTGGACGGGGGCGGAGTATCTGGGGTTGGGTGTTGCGGCACACTCAATGCTCAAGATCGGGTATCCTGTGCGATTTGGCAACGTGAAAAAACTGCGACAATACTTCCGCATGGTGGGTGATGGGGACAAGCCGGTTTCCGAATCAGAAACGTTGTCGGTTCAGGACGAGAAAGAAGAGTATATCATGCTGCGCCTGAGACTGACGGATGGCATTGACTTTTCCGAATATAATATGCAATTTAATGAGAGCTTTGGAGAAGTGTTCGATGAACCTGTATCTTATTGTGAAAAGGCGGGGTTAATCTTTCGCACTTCAAAGGGGATTGCGCCAACCAAGAAAGGCTTTGATCTTCAAAACAGCCTGATCCGAAAATTTATAAACAATATATAGAAACAGCCGTTCAATGGCATTGAGAATCCCTTTTAAACGGGTCTTTTCCGTCATTTATGAAAAATATATGAATTAGACCCGTGAGTCTTGACTTTGCAGACAATTAGTGCTATTTTTATACCATGATATTAGCACTCGACTGGGATGAGTGCTAACAGACGGGAGGTGAGGCGAATGAACTTAAGTGAACGGAAGCTGTCGATACTCAAAGCTGTGATAGACGACTATATCATGACAGGGCTACCGATCGGATCGCGGACGATATCCAAAAAGCATGGCATAGAGCTGAGCTCTGCGACGATTAGAAATGAGATGGCTGACCTTGAAGAGCTTGGTTTTTTAGAACAGCCTCATACTTCTGCAGGCCGGGTGCCTTCACATAAGGCATATCGGTATTATGTTGACCGACTGATGAAAGTGGTCAAACTCAACGTGGTGGAAGCCAATAAGATAAAACGGTACTTTGAAGACCGAATGTCTGAGGTTGAGCAGGTGATGGAAAAGGCGGCGCAGGTGCTGTCAGAAACAACTCACCATATCTCGATGGTACTCAAGCCGCAGCTCAAAAAGTCAGTGATTAAACGCATACAGATCGTCAAGATCACGGAGCGTAAGGCCATACTGTTAGTGGTAACAGATGCAGGGCTGGTGACGGATACTGTTGTGACCGTACCCGAAGGCATAACGCCGGACTATATGGACATGATATCCGGTCTGCTCACCGAAAAGCTTTCCTCCAAAACCCTGGAGGAGGCTGAGGCGGACTTGAAATGCTGTCTGCGGGAGAATATTAGCCTCGAGAGTGCCTTCGTTACTGACATCCTGTCGGCTATTGAAACCAGCGTTGAGCCGCAGGGAGAAAAAGGCATATTGCTGGCCGGCACTCAGAACATAATCGAATATCCTGACTACATGAGTATTGAGAAGGCAAAGAGCTTCATATCGGTGCTGCAGACCAAGGAGATGCTCTACGAGATGATGAAGAAAGCCACTCAACTGGAGTTTTCCGTCACTATCGGGCAGGAAAATGAGGTTAAGGAACTGCGCGATCTTTCGGTGGTAACGGCCACTTACAAAATCGGCGGTAAATCACTCGGTTCCTTCGGAGTCATCGGCCCCACAAGGATGGATTACGCAAAGGTGATTTCAATACTGGGCTTTGTGGGACAAAGCCTTAACAGCATATTATCTGGATTCATTGAGGATGAATAAACAAGAAGGGTGGTACAACGGATGAGTGGCATTGAAAAGAACGAGCCCGTCGATAACTTGGTGGATGAAATGGGCGAAGCGGCGAAGAGTACAGTAAACGGAGCACAACCTCAAGCCGACGAGATCAAATTGGGCAGCAAAAAGAAACTGGAGAATGAACTTAAAGCGGCGTTGGCCGAACGGGACGAATATAAAGAAAAGTTTTTAAGGACGCTGGCGGAGTTCAACAACTACAAGAAACGGACAGTCAGCTCACGGAGCGAGGCGCTAAAGGATGGCCAGTGTACGGCGATTGAACAGATTCTGCCGGTGCTGGATAATCTGGAAAGAGCGCTTGACCATATTGAAGCGGATAAAGATAATCCGATGGCGCAGGGCGTTGCGATGGTGCACAGGTTATTGTCCGAAACATTACTAAAGCTCGGGATTGAGGAGATACCCGCTCTGGGTGAGCCGTTTGACCCCACTAAGCATCAGGCGGTACAGATGGTGGACGCCGCCGAGGGCGAGACGCCCGGCAATGTGGGTGCAGTCGTGCAAAAAGGATATATGGCTGATGAACGGGTGCTCCGGCACAGCATGGTAATTGTCAACAAGTAATACAATTTATATAAGGAGGAATTATGACGATGGGTAAAATCATAGGAATCGATTTGGGCACAACCAATTCATGCGTGGCCGTGATGGAAGGCGGCGAACCGACCGTCATCGTCAATGCGGAAGGCGCCCGCACCACACCTTCTGTGGTCGCGTTTTCCAATACCGGTGAGAGAATGGTCGGAAAGGTTGCGAAGAACCAGGCCATTACCAATCCGGACAGAACGATCAGCTCAATCAAAAGAGATATGGGTACTGACAGAAAGGTGAATATAGACGGAAAGAACTACTCGCCGCAGGAGATATCGGCAATGATTCTGCAGAAACTCAAAGCGGATGCGGAAGCTTATCTTGCCGAGACGGTGACTGACGCTGTTATCACTGTGCCAGCATACTTCACTGACAGCCAACGGCAGGCCACCAAGGACGCGGGGCGTATCGCGGGCCTCAACGTACAGCGCATCATCAACGAACCAACGGCGGCGGCGCTCGCGTACGGTGTTGACAAAGAGCAGGAACAAAAGATACTGGTGTTCGACCTCGGCGGCGGCACGTTCGACGTGTCGATACTGGAGATCGGCGACGGCGTGTTTGAAGTGCTGGCAACCAACGGCAACAACCGGCTGGGCGGCGATGACTTCGACCAGAAGGTGATGGACCACATCGTCGCGGAGTTCAAGAAGTCCAACGGCATCGACCTGTCCAAGGATAAATTCGCGGTACAGCGCATCAAGGAAGCGGCTGAAAAGGCAAAGGTCGAGCTGTCCGGCGTGCTGCAGGCCAGCATCAACTTGCCGTTTATAACGGCTGATGCTTCAGGACCCAAGCACCTCGATATGACGCTGTCTCGAGCCAAGTTCAATGAACTGACTGCGGATCTTGTGGAACAGACTGCCGTTCCCACGCGCAAAGCGTTGCAGGATGCGGGGATTCAGGTTTCCGAATTGGCAAAGGTCATACTTGTCGGCGGTTCCACACGTATACCTGCGGTGCAGGATAAGGTGAAGGAGATTACAGGCAAGGATCCGTTTAAGGGAATCAATCCGGATGAGTGCGTGGCTATTGGTGCGGCGATTCAGGGCGGCGTTATAGGCGGCGAAGTGAATGACATTGTGCTGCTGGACGTAACCCCATTGTCGCTGGGCATCGAGACACTGGGCGGCGTATCCACCCGGCTGATTGAGCGTAATACGACGATACCGACCAAGAAGAGCCAGGTGTTTTCGACCGCGGCAGACGGCCAGACCAGTGTGGAGATCCACGTGCTTCAGGGCGAGCGCGAAATGGCGGCGCACAACAAGACGCTGGGCCGATTCAACCTGACGGGTATTCCGCCGGCACCGCGTGGTGTGCCTCAGATCGAGGTAACATTCGACATCGACGCCAACGGAATTGTGCACGTGTCCGCAAAGGACCTCGGCACCGGCAACGAGCAGAAGGTGACAATCACCGCCTCGACCAACATGTCCAAGGAAGACATCGACAAGGCTGTGAAGGATGCCGAGCAGTTTGCTGCTGAAGACAAAAAAGAAAAGGAACGCGTTGAAATCAGAAACAATGCTGACGCGTTGGTGTTCCAGACTGAGAAGACAATAAAAGATCTGGGCGACAAGGTGAGCAGTGAGGACAAAGGCCGTATCGACGCCGAAATTTCCAACGTGAAGAGTGCGCTGGCCGGTACTGATACAGACGCCATAAAAGCGGCTGCTGACCGGCTGTCACAGGTATCGTACGACGTGTTCGGCAAGGTGTACAGCCAAGCTGACGCTCAGAATAATGCGGGTGGTGCGGCAGGCGCGGGATTCGATCCCGGCGCAGGCGCGGGCGGTCAGCAGAGCACACCAAATGATGATAATGTGGTGGACGCTGACTACGAAGTGGTTGACGACGACAAAAAGAACAAGTAAAACATATAATAGAATGTCTATATGAATGCACGAAAGCCAGAGCGGTCAGCTGCTTTGGCTTTTCGGATGCATATTATCTTTATTTAGGCGGTGCAAGAGCTTGGCAGCAAAGAGAGACTACTATGAGGTCCTGGGTATCGGAAAGGACGCCAGCGCAGACGATATCAAAAAAGCATACAGAAAGCTGGCTAAACAGCATCATCCTGATGTAAATACTGAAAACAAAGATGAGGCTGCGGAGAGATTCAAGGAGGCCAGTGAAGCGTATGAGGTACTGAGCGACCAGAACAAGCGTCAGCAATACGATACGTTCGGTCACGCAGCCTTTGATGGCAGCCGCGGTGCGGGCGGTTTCGGCGGTTTCGACGATTTTATGGGTGGCGGCTTTGGATTCGGTGATATATTCGATTCCTTCTTTGGCGGCGGTGGGCGCACCTCGCGCCGCAACGGACCTGTGCATGGCGCGGATCTGCGGATGGAGTTGCGCATCACGTTTGAGGAAGCGGCTTTTGGCGTGACGCGGGAGGTAAACATCAATAAGGACGCAGCGTGTGAAACATGCGGCGGCTCAGGTGCGAAGAAAGGCACGCAGCCTGTATCCTGTACGGCGTGTGGAGGCACGGGGCAGATTCGTCAACAGCAGCGCACGGCCTTCGGCAGTTTTGTTAACGTAGCCGATTGCCCGACCTGCGGCGGACGCGGCAGCATCATAAAAGAACCTTGTTCCGATTGCGGCGGACGCGGCATACTGAACAAGCCGAAAAAGATCAAGATCAACATCCCCGCCGGAATTGACAATGGTCAGGTGATCACGCTGCACGGGGAAGGCGCAGCTGGGCAGCGCGGTGGCGAGCCGGGTGACCTCCAGATATTCATGGGTGTTGCCCCGCACGAGTTTTTTAAGCGCGAAGGCTTTGATATCGTACTCGATATGCCTGTATCGTTTACGGATGCCGCCTTGGGCGCTGAGCTCACCGTGCCCACTCTGGACGGGAAGGCTAAACTAAAGATGAACGAGGGAACGCAGACAGGCACGGTTTTCCGCCTGAAGGACAAGGGCATCCAGCACCTGCGCTCCAATAAAAAAGGCAGTTTGTATGTGCGGGTGAAGGTGGAGGTGCCTATAAAACTGACGGAGAAACAAAGATCACTGCTGAGGGAATTTGAGAAAGCCGGAAAACAGAAGGGAAAAAGCTTCTTTGACAAGGTGAAAGGATTATGAACTGGAAGAAAGTCAGTATTGCCACAAATGAAAGAGATTCGGATATTGTTGCGTCGGTGCTGATGGACGCAGGTGCATCCGGCGTGGAACTGAGCGGCGGAAGTGTACCAGAAGCTATGAGTGACGAATACGCTTTGCCTGAAGCGGAAACGGAAGTGGTCGTTGTCTCGGCTTATTTCGGCGAAGAAGGCTTCGATGCGCTGTTGGAGAGCATAAAAACACGCCTGGGTGAAGTGTTTTCTGATAAGAAAGCCGGCGTGCACGGTTTGACTCTGGAAACGGTGGCGGATACCGACTGGAATGAAAATTTTAAAAAAAACTTTAAGGCGTTCCGTGCGGCCGGCTGTTTTGTGGTTAAGCCCTCGTGGGAAGAATATCCGGCGAAGGAAGGCGACATCGTTTTGGAGATAGATCCGGGAATGGCGTTCGGAACGGGAGACCACGAATCCACACGCATGTGTCTCACACTGCTTGAACGTTACATGGTATCGGGCGCTGCTGTGCTGGACGTTGGGACAGGCTCCGGCATACTCGGAATTGCGGCAATGAAGCTGGGGGCTGCGCGCACGCTGGCGCTGGATTTTGATCCGGTCAGCGTCTCTGTGGCTAAGGAAAACGCCGAAAACAACAATGTTCTTCTGGATGTGCGGCAGTCGGATTTGCTTAATAACGCGGACGGCGAGCCCTATGATATCGTGCTGGCGAATATTGTGGCAGATATACTGATACGGCTCAACAAGGATGTCGGCGGCTATTTGGCTGAAAAGGGTGTATACATACTTGGCGGTATTATTGAAGAGCGTCTGGAAGATGTCAACGCATCGCTGTTGCGTGACGGCTTTGAAATCATCGATATATTGAAGATGTCTGACTGGCGCGCCGTTGCCGCGAGAAAAAGCTGATGGCCCGGTTCTTTGCGGACAGCCGGGACATCGGTCCAGACAGGCTGACCATCTCCGGCGACGAAGCAAAGCATATGAAAAATGTGCTGCGCATGCAGCCGGGTGATGCGTTCACAGCTTTTGACGGCTCAGGGACTGATTACGAATGCAATATCATCTCAATCGGTGCAGTTCTGGAAGCCAAAATAACATCCCGACATATTAACGATAAGGAGCCCAAGGTGTTCGTCACGCTGTATCAGGCGTATCCCAAATCGGCCAAGATGGAGGAGATCGTCCAGAAGGCTGTTGAACTGGGTGCGTGTGCCATTGTGCCGTTCATTTCCTCGCGCTGCGTGAAGAAGCCAGAGGATGCGTCACGCCTGCGCCGTGTGGCACTTTCCGCCGTCAAGCAATGCGGCCGCAGCGTCATACCGGAGGTTGCCGACATACTGCGATTTGATGACGCGGTGAACAGGATGTCGGCTCACACCAAGCTGGTTGTGTGCTGGGAAGAAGAGAAGCAAACCTCTTTAAAGGAGGCGATGCAGGGCTGTGAAACGGATATCGGCATCGTGATTGGTTCCGAAGGCGGCTTCGAGGCTACCGAAGTCGAAAAAATGAGACAGGCCGGTGGTATTTCCGTAACGCTGGGTTCGCGCATACTGCGTACCGAAACGGCGGGCATAGCGGTGCTGGCCGCTGTATTATATGAAAAAGGACAGATGCGTTATTGAGAAAGGTTGCTTTTTATACACTGGGATGTAAAGTTAATTCATACGACTCGTCCTACATGCAGTCGCTGTTCGAACAGCGCGGCTTTATGGCGGTGGCGTTCGGCAATGAAGCGGACATCGTCGTGATCAACACCTGCACTGTCACTGCCGTTGCGGACAAGAAGTCGCGTGCGGCGATACGGCGGGCGGCGCGAAACGGCAAGGTGATCGTGGCCGGGTGTATGGCGCAGAAATCGTCGGCAGCGATATTGGAAATGGATGGCGTAGATGCGGTTGTGGGCACAGATGACCGTGCCCGCATCGTGGATATTGCCGAGCAGCTCCTTGGGGGCCAGAAGAACATCGATGCAACGCATGAACTTTCCGGCTGCGGTTATGAACCGATGCACATCAATGTGCCGGGCGAAAAGACGCGTGGTATCATCAAGATACAGGAGGGCTGCAACTGTTTTTGCAGCTATTGCATTATCCCGTATGTTCGAGGGCGTTCACGTTCACGCGCGTTAGGCGATATACTGACTGAAGCTGAAATGCTGGCTGGAGCAGGTGTGAAGGAACTGGTCTTGACCGGCATCCATATCGCGTCCTATAATGATAACGGCCAGGGGCTGGGGGATGTGATTCTGGCTCTGAGTGAATTGGGTCCGCGCATAAGGCTGGGCTCCATTGAACCGGGCATGCTGGACGAGGCATTTCTCGTTAAGGCTGCGTCCGCAAAAAATCTGTGTCCGCATTTCCATCTTTCGCTGCAAAGCGGCTCGGCAACGGTGCTGAAACGAATGAACAGGCCGTATACACCGGAGGATTACGCGAGCTTTGTCAGATCCTTGCGGCAAAGCTTTGATGCACCGGCCATCACGACGGACGTCATCGCGGGGTTTCCGGCGGAAACGGAAGCGGAGCACGAAGAGACGTTGGGTTTTGTGGAGAGTATCGGATTTTCACGTATGCATGTGTTTCCGTATTCGCCGCGGGAAGGAACAATAGCTAACGGTATGTCGCCAAAGGTGCCAAAAGCTGTGGCACGGCGGCGCGCCGGAGAACTGATTGCTCTGGGAGAACGTCTAGAAAAAAAGTATATAGAAAGTCAGCTTGGGCGGTGTGCAGACGTGCTGCTTGAAGAACAGTCCAAACAATTCTCAGGATGTTTGGAGGGATATTCAGAACGCTACATCCGCATCGCAGCAAAGGCTGAGAAAAACGAACTGAAGTCGGTTTGTATCAAGGATATGAAGGGCCTGACCGCTTATGGCGAATAAGGAGGAGAAGCAAATGGAGAACTGCCTGTTTTGCAAGATTGCTGCCGGACTGATACCGTCGTCCAAGGTGTATGAGGATGAGCGCGTGCTAGCGTTTCATGACATCGACAAGAAGGCGCCTGTACACATACTGATCATCCCCAAAAAACATGTGACGTCTGTCGCAGCATTGGGAGACGAAGACTTCGGGACTGTCGCACATATCATTCGCATCGCGCGGGATATTGCTGCTGCGCAAGGGCTGGAAAACGGCTTCCGGCTGGTCGCGAACACCGGCCAGGATGGCGGACAGACAGTGGATCATTTACATTTCCATCTGCTCGGAGGACGCTCAATGGGCTGGCCGCCCGGCTGAGAAGACTCCCTGTCAGATACTGCGCTGCCCGCTGGTTAACCTTCCAGTCAATTTAGCAACAATGGTGCACTGTGGCAATGTTCATAAAAATGTAAACATTAAACAATCGCGATATAGTATAATAAAAATTCAAGCAACCACCAACGGAGGAGTAAAGTGAAGATCAGGAAAGCCGTCATACCTGCCGCAGGCTTGGGCACCCGATTTCTGCCAGCCACTAAAGCCCAGCCTAAAGAAATGCTTCCCATTGTTGACAAGCCCACGATTCAATATATTGTTGAAGAAGCCATCAGTGCCGGAATTGAGAGTATTCTCATCATTACCGGACGCGGCAAGCGCAATATTGAAGACCACTTTGATAAATCATATGAACTGGAATCGGAACTCAAAAGAAAAGGCAATACATCGCTCTTAAGCATGGTGGAAGATATATCCCATCTGGTCGATGTTTTTTATGTACGGCAAAAGGAAGCAAAGGGTTTGGGCCACGCCATCAGTTGTGCTCAGTCTTTTGTGGGAAATGAGCCTTTTGCGGTGTTGCTGGGAGATGACATTGTTGATGCCAAAGTACCGGCTATCGGCCAACTGATGCAGGTTTATGAGGCCTGCGGCAACTCGGTTATCGGTGTTCAGCGGGTTGACTACAGCGATGTAACGAAATATGGTATTATCAATCCGGTGAACGGAGACTGCAACGGACGCCTGCACAAAACTGCCGGTCTGGTTGAAAAACCGCTGATGAAGGATGCGCCGTCCAATCTGGCCATTTTGGGCCGATATATCATTACGCCCGAAATATTCGGCATATTGAAAAAGCAGCAACCGGGCAAAAACGGAGAAATCCAACTGACGGATGCACTCAACACATTGGTCGGCATGCAGGATATATCTGCGTTTGAATTTGAAGGTAAACGCTATGACGTGGGCGACAAACTGGGCTTTCTGAAAGCAACCGTGGAATTCGCCCTGCGCCGTGACGACCTGAAGGACGGCTTTTCAGAGTACCTGAAAAGCATCGTGAAGGAGTATCAGCCATGAGCGAGATTAGGGATATCAATTGTGCGGAAGAGGGAGAACAAAAGATTAAGTGGGTACAAAAGCACATGCCGGTGCTGTCTGCGCTGCACCGCCAGTTTGAACACGAGCGGCCATTCGAAGGGCTTCGCGTATCTGTTTCCATCCACCTAGAAGCCAAGACAGCTTATCTTTGCCGTGTGCTGCAGGCGGGCGGGGCGCAGATGGCGGTGACAGGCTCCAACCCGCTGTCCACCAAGGACGACATCGCAGCAGCGCTGGCTGCTGGCGGTATGGAGGTGTACGCATGGCATGCCGCGACGGAAGAGGAGTATAACCGCCACATTTCCATGGCGCTGGAACATAAGCCGCATCTGGTGCTGGACGACGGCGCTGACCTCTCAGAAGCGCTGCACACACGCGATGTGGATAAGCTGGCCCATGTGATCGGCGCAAGCGAAGAGACGACCACTGGCCTGATGCGCTTGCGCGCGAGAGACAAGGCGGGAACGCTGTGTTACCCGGTCATTGCCGTCAACGATGCGGACGCCAAACATCTGTTCGACAATCGCTACGGCACTGGCCAGTCGGTTTGGGATGGCATCATGCGTACCACCAACCTGTTGATCGCAGGAAAGACGGTGGTGGTATCCGGCTATGGCTGGTGCGGAAAAGGTGTGGCGATGCGCGCCAAAGGTCTGGGGGCACATGTCGTCATCACGGAGACGGATCCAATACGGGCGCTGGAAGCCGTGATGGACGGCTTTGGCGTAATGACGATGGACGAAGCAGTACTGCAAGGCGATATCTATGTGACCGTGACCGGCTGCAGCGGGGTGATTGCGCCGCGTCATTTCGCCATGATGAAGGACGGGGCGATACTGACCAACGCCGGTCACTTTAACGTTGAGATAGATACCGAGCAGCTAAAAGCGTTGGCTGACAGATGCTATGTCGCCCGAAACAACATCATGGCCTATGAGATAGGCGAAAAGACACTGTACCTCATCGCCGAAGGGCGGCTGGTCAATTTGGCTGCCGGAGACGGGCATCCCGCAGAGATAATGGACTTAAGTTTTGCCATTCAGGCGCTATCATTGAAATATTTGGTGCAGATGCGGGGAAAATTGGAAAGCAAGGTTTATGGCGTTCCAAAAGAGTTCAGCGCTCAGGCGGCGCATCTGAAACTGGAGGCTATGGGCATCAGCATCGATAAGCTGACGGACGCGCAGCTTGAGTATATGTACGGAGCGAAGGCATGACCATACTGATCAAAAACGGTTTTCTGTTAACCGCGGATAAGAACGATTCCTGCTGCGAAGGTTGTGTGATCGTCGAGAACGATATGATCTCCTATGCCGGACCTGAAGACTCGGCGCCTCAAATCAAAGTTGACCGGGTAATCGACGCGCAGGGCGGCATCATTGCACCCGGTTTTGTCAATACGCACACGCATGTGCCTATGACGATGATGCGCGGCTATGCGGACGACATCGCTCTGATGGATTGGCTGCAGAACCACATCTGGCCCGCGGAGGAACGGCTGACGGATGAAGCTGTATACTGGGGCAGCATGCTCGCGATGTGTGAACTGGCAGCCGGCGGCATCACAAGCTTCTCCGACATGTACAACTTCAATGCGCAGATTGCCAAAGCGGCGGGCGACGCGGGGCTGCGTGCCCTTATCGCGGTTGCGGTGCTGGATATCGATGGGAACGGCGATGTACGGCTGAAAAGAGCGGAGGAGTTTTTCGAGACCGTCAGGGGATATGAGCGCATCAGCGCAGCCATCGGCCCGCACGCGGAATACACCGTGAGCCCCGGCATGTTCAGAAAGATTCGCGACCTTGCAGCTAAGCTGAATTCCCGCATCCATGTACACATCAGCGAAACCGAAGGCGAACACGAGGATAGTATCAAACGTCATGGCAAGACACCCATCGCGCTGCTGGAAAGCCTAGGCGTGCTGGACTTGCCGGTAATGGCAGCGCACTGTGTGTGGGTGAGCGACGAAGACATCGATATCATGGCGCGGCATAACGTCAGCGTGATGTCGTGCCCCGGCAGCAACTTAAAGCTGGGCAGCGGTATACCACGCGCGGCGCGCATGCTGGAACGCGGTGTCAACGTCAGCTGTGCGACGGACGGCGCAGCCAGCAATAACAACCTGTCCATGATGGAGGAGATGACGCTGACAGCGCTGCTGCAAAAGGGTATCAACCGTGATCCAGCGCTGATCCCTGCCAAAACAGCGCTTCGTATCGCAACGATAAACGGCGCAAAAGCAATTGGTCTGTCGGATATTACCGGAAGTCTTGAGGCCGGGAAACAGGCTGATCTGATCATTGTAGATACGAGCGGCGTGCGGTATTGCCCGCGTGCCAACCTGCTCAACCATCTGGTTTACAGCGGCTGCGATACGGATGTGAAGCTGACGATGGTGGGCGGCAGTATCATTTATGAAAACGGCAGCATTACCTTCGGAGATATTGAAGAGATAAAGGTAAAGGCAGCGCAGTATGCGGCGAACTTATTTGCATGAAGAGGATTATGAGCATTATTAGAAGACTATCATTTATATTCATGGCATTATTGCTGACGGCGTTCGCTGTGTCATGTTCACCGGGTTCCGGTACGGCGACAACGGGGGGCGTTGAAAAGCCTGCAGAGAATATAAACTTAAAAGATATTGATATACAAGTACTTAAGGACGGGGCGAAGATTACGCTTTCTTTGCTGAGCGGAAGCCGCGTGGCCGGTTACCCGGAATCGACGCTGATTCAGACACCGGAGTATGAGATCACCGAAACGTTGCAGCCTTACAGGCTTAAAATAAAAATGGCGGATGTAAGCTTTTGGGACTACGAGAATAAAACGTCATGGGATCTGTCTGGACTTGTATCAGGTTTGTTCAGAGAAGTGCCTGCCAATGACAACTCGCTCATCATTTACGTCCAATTGTCTCAGGATGCGGAATACACCGTTGAAGAGTCCGAAGGAAGCCTGATTGTGCACTTAAAACCCGGGGCCCAGATTGCTGGGTCCGCTTACTACTGTGTCATCAATGCTTTCTATGAGCATCAGGAAGGTAAATGGCCTTCCGACATCGATATGACGCCGGTACTCTGTTCCGACCGAGAAAACAAGCTGTTGATCTCTCAGCCGTTTGCCTCTCAGGCAGCAGCAGAAAGCTTCCGTCAAAAAACGGCGGACATGCTTACTCAAATACTACCCGGAAAGAATGTATCGGTCATACAACTGGCGGATGGCGCGTTGCCTGATTTCATCTCCGATATCGATTATTCAGCTGCTGAAGGACGGAGCGTGCTGTTCAGTGACGGCAAGCTTTATGATACGCCGTTGCTGCTGCAAAACGGACGTTTTCTTTCAGCGGCGCCTGACGGCGTTATTGCATTTTCAAGGGTATATCAACCCAGCGAACCGGCTTTGGAGCAGGAGGAATACCTTCTGTCCGAGACGCTTTGGACACTCGAATCCAATGGCAGACTCCAGAACGTAGACACGCCTGAGTTTTTTTATATCGATCAAGCGGCATATTCTCACGATGGCCGTTATCTGGCGCTTTTGGATACCTCCATAGAAAACAGAGTGCTCTATGTATATGACTTTTCAACCGAAGCTTTGATCAATCTGGGTGAAGAAGGATTTGGAAGCCAGACAACATCTTTCGCTTGGGCAGATACGGAGAATGCGCTTTACGCCATGTCGGGATACAGTGTGCTCCAGCTCATGGTTTGCGCTTTTTCGGAGGATGGCAGCTTTCAGATCAATGCCGTTGAAGAAAATGCCGGAAGCGAAGGCAGTATTGCCGTTTCAGGACAGCGCATATTCTTTGCCGATAGCATTGAAGGGCAGGTTTACGATATCACAGACACGAGGCGGCCCCTGACGACTGGCGTGGATATCAAAATATCGCCGGATGGAAGGAAGCTGCTCGTGCTGGAAACAAAGCCCGGTCAGGATGAGCAAGTATCAACTTCACTCAAGCTCTGTGATGTTGAAACTGGCGACACGACACTGATTGCAAGCCATGGTGAGATCATTGATTTCTGCTTTGTGCAGAACAACATGGTTTATTATACCGATGCATCCGTGGAACACACGGCCAATGGTTACAACTATGGCCTGTATGTTTATGACGTTGACACAGGCAGCGCTTCGGTACTTAAGGCGCTGTCAACCACGCCGAAAATGTCCGCGGCAAACGGCAAGCTCTACTTAATCGATTATATAGACAATGGAGAAAACGGTTTTTATGCCACCTACGTCTTTGACCCAAACGCCTAGAATTTCAGGAGGATTTGCATGCGCATAACCCTATCGGAGGTCGAGAAGATCGCGACACTGTCGCGGCTGAGCTTCTCAGAACAGGAAAAAGAAAAATTCCAGCATGATCTTGAGGCTATACTGATGGCTGCCCAGCGTCTTGGAGAGCTGGACACCAGCGATGTTCAACCGACGGCGCACATTCAGGGCATCGAAAACGTGCTGCGTGAGGATATTGTACAGCCGAGCATGGACAACGACAAGCTCACAGCGGGTGCGCCGGTGCGAGAAAACGGCTGCTTCATCGTGCCCAGAGTTGTGGAATGAGAGGTGACGCATTGAAAGCATATGATATGACATTGGCGCAGGCGATTGCCGCGTTGAATAAGAAGGATATATCCTCGGCGGAGCTTACACGAGAACTGCTGGACAGAATAGATTTAAAAGAACCCCTAGTACGCGCATTGAATACGGTATGTGCCGAATCGGCGCTTTCACAAGCAGTTGAAGCTGATGCGCGACGAGCCAGAGGGGAGAGCCTGAGCGCTTTCGACGGCATACCCGCCGTGGTGAAGGACAACATCTGCACCGAGGGAATACCCACCACCTGTTCCTCCAAAATGCTGCAAGACTTCGTGCCGCCATACGACGCGCACGTGGTCGAACGGTTCAAGGCGCAGGGTATCATCACGCTGGCTAAGTCCAATCTGGACGAGTTCGCGATGGGGTCTTCCACCGAGAACAGCGCGTTTCACCTGACAGCCAATCCTTGGGACTTGAAACGTGTGCCGGGCGGTTCGTCGGGCGGAAGTGCGGCAGCGGTATCCGCAGGCTATGCGCCACTGGCGCTGGGTTCAGACACGGGCGGCAGCATCCGCCAGCCGGCAGCGTATTGTGGCGTGGTAGGCTTAAAACCCACATACGGAGCGGTATCCCGGTACGGCCTCGTAGCGTTTGCGTCGTCGCTGGATCAGATCGGCCCGTTTTCCCGCAACGTAGAAGATGCAGCATTGGCGCTGAACGCCATATGCGGCCACGACCGCCGCGACTCCACGTCAATGAACATGACTCACCCGGACTATACACAGGGGTTGAAAGACGGCGTGAAGGGCATGCGCATCGGCCTGCCCAAGGAATACTTTGGAGAAGGTTTAGACAAGGACGTCAAGGAAGCGATAACGAAAGCGGCCGAGACCTATGAGAAGATGGGAGCGACGGTGGAGGAAACCACGCTGCCAACATTCGACTACGCACTGTCCGCGTACTACATCATATCGTCCGCCGAGGCCACGTCCAACCTGTCGCGTTACGACGGCGTCAAGTACGGCTACCGCGCCAAGAATTTCGACGGCATTGTGGATATGTACATACAGACACGCAACGAGGGTTTCGGGCCGGAGGTCAAGCGCCGCATGATGCTGGGCAACTACGTGCTCTCTTCCGGCTACTACGACGCGTATTACATGAAAGCTCTTCGCGTACGCACGCTGATCAAGCGGGACTTCGACGCGCTGTTTAAAGAATACGACTGCATACTGTCTCCTACCGCGCCCACACCAGCATTTGTAGCGGGCGAGAAGAGCGACCCGATGCAGATGTACCTGACGGATATCTACACGGTCCCCATCAATATTGCCGGTCTGGCGGCGATGTCGCTGCCCTGTGGCCTTGGGTCTGAGGGGCTGCCCATCGGTCTGCAGATCATCACTAAACCGCTAGGAGAATCGGCGATGCTGCGCGCGGCTTACGCGCTGGAGCAGGCGTTCCCACCGCTCGGCGAACCGGCATTCAAGGGAGGAGAGCTGTGATGAAATATGAAACGGTTATCGGCCTTGAGGTGCATGTTGAGCTGGCGACGGCCACCAAGATATTCTGCGGCTGTGAGAATAAATTCGGCGGCGCACCCAACACGCACTGCTGCCCTGTCTGCACCGGCATGCCGGGCGTGCTGCCCGTGCTGAACGAGAAGGTGGTGGAATTCGCGGCGATGGCAGGCCTTGCCACCAACTGCTCTGTCGCAAACTTCTCCAAGATGGACCGCAAGGGATACTACTACCCCGATCTGCCCAAGGCTTATCAGATATCGCAGTTCGACCTTCCAATATGCAAGGGCGGCTATGTGGACATCACGACGAGTGAAGGCGAGAAGCGCATCCGTATTACGCGCATTCACATGGAGGAGGACGCGGGCAAGCTGATGCATGATGTGGGCACGGGCACGGCAGCGGATTACAACCGCTGCGGCGTACCGCTCATCGAGATCGTGACGGAGCCGGATATGCGCAGCGCCGAGGAAGCACGCGTGTTTCTGGAAACGCTGCGAAGCATCATGAAATACACCGGCGTATCCGACTGTAAGATGCAGGAAGGCTCACTGCGTTGCGACGTCAACGTATCCGTCCGTGAAGCGGGCAGCGATGTGTTCGGCACACGTACCGAAATGAAAAATCTCAACAGCTTTTCAGCAGTATACCGTGCTATTGAGGCGGAAAGTGCACGCCAGATCGCGGAGATTGAAGACGGCGGCACTATCCGGCAGGAAACGCGGCGCTTCGACGATGCAAAGGGCAAGAGCTATCCGATGCGAGGCAAGGAAGAAGCGCACGACTACCGCTACTTCCCGGACCCGGATCTTGTGCCCGTAACGCTGACTGACGAGCGCATCAAGGCGCTTAAGGAAAGCCTGCCGGAGTTGCCCGAAGCCAAGAAGCAGCGCTACGTAGCCGAACTGGGGCTGTCCGAATACGATGCGGGCGTGCTGACGGCCGAAAAGGATATTGCGGCATTCTACGAAGCGTGCCTCAGCGAATACAATGAGCCCAAGAAGGTGTGCAACCTCATCATGACGGACGTTCTGCGCCTGCTCAAAGAGGACGGGATCGAGCCGGAAAGTATACCCGTCTCACCCGCGCATCTGGCCGAAGCGTTGAAACTGATCGAATCTGGGCAGGTCAACACCACGGTGGGCAAGGCGGTGTTTGAGGAGTCCTTCCGCACAGGCGAGAACCCGAGTGAAATCGTAAAGAAGAAGGGGCTCGCACAGATCAGCGACTCGGATGAACTGCGCACGATGCTGCGCGGCATCATTGCGATGAGTCCCGGCCCGCTGGCAGATTACAAGAGCGGCAAGGAAAAGGCGCTCACCTTCTTCATCGGACAGGTGATGAAAGCGACCAAAGGCCAGGCCAACCCGCAGGTGGTAAACACGCTGGCCCGCGAAGAGCTGGACAAAGCGTAAGAGCCGCTGCCCGAAATAGATTTATATGTGCGCCCTGTAGGCTGTGATATACCGCTTTTCACGGTTAAACAGTCCATAGGGCGTCATCTGCTGGAGAGATGGCCTGAAAGCTCGAAAATCGAAGAGTTTTTCAGTAATATTGAGAAAACACTTATTTTTTTGTTGACTATGTGCTATAATCATTTTTCGAAATGGTAATTAAGGAACAAAGGCGGGTATAATATGCGCAGCATGACGGGCTTTGGCAGAGCTGAGGCGGAGCAAGACGGGCGAAAAGTCACGTTGGAGCTAAAAACGGTAAACCATCGTTTTTTGGATCTCAATATCCGTATTCCGCGCGCACTGGGCTTTGCTGAAGAGACTGTCCGCAAGGGCGTCAAGGAGAAGCTCACCAGAGGGCATGTGGACGTATTTGTCAGTTACAGCGCTGTTGCTGCGGACGCGAAAACAGCCAAAGCGGATGTCGGCCTCATGCGCTCCTATCTGCATGCAGCGCAGCAGGCTGCCAAAGAGGTGGGAATTACGGACGATCTTGCACTGTCACATCTCATCCGGATACCCGACGTCATCATGATCGAGGAAGCGTCGGAGGATGAAGACAGGCTGACACGCATCGTGAGAGACGCACTGGCGCTGGCTCTTGTCTCGCTGGAACAGATGAGGTTGCGCGAAGGGGAGGAACTCAAAAATAATCTGCTTTCCTGCCTTGGAGAGCTGGAAGCCATCGTTGCCACCATCGACGGACGCAAAGGACTTGTGGCGGCGGAGTACGCGGAGCGGTTGCGGCAGCGTTTGGCTGAACTGCTCTCCGGTACAGATATCGACGAAACCCGGTTTAACACCGAGATTGCGATGATGGCCGACCGCTCAGACATCAACGAGGAAATCGTGCGGCTCAGCACGCACATCGGCCAGTTCAGACAGGCGGCAAGTGAAAAAGATGCCGTGGGGCGTAAGCTTGATTTCATGGTTCAGGAGATGAACCGGGAGATTAATACCATCGGCTCCAAATCCGGAGATATGACGATCACGAACGCTGTAATCGCGGGCAAGAGCATTGTAGAGAAGATCCGCGAGCAGGTTCAAAATATTGAGTAACATAAGAGGAGGGTTCCATGAGCATTAAGCTGATCAACATCGGGTTTGGCAACATCGTATCTGCAAACCGTCTGATCGCCATCGTATCACCTGAGTCGGCGCCCATCAAGCGAATCATTCAGGAAGCGCGACAGAAGGGGAATCTGGTAGACGCCACATACGGCCGCCGGACGCGCGCCGTCATCATCACCGACAGCGACCACGTGATACTGTCTGCAGTTCAGCCCGAGACAGTGGCACACCGGTTGTCCGACAAGGCCGATGACTCCGAGGAATAGCGCATGGAGAGAGGTATGCTCATCGTGTTGTCCGGCCCTTCAGGAACGGGCAAGGGCACGGTATGCAAAGCGCTGCTGAAAAAACACCGTGAAATTTCGTTATCCATTTCCAGCACCACGCGCGAGCCGCGCGCGGGCGAAATTCACGGTAAGCACTATTTCTTTACCAACAGGGAAGAATTTGAAAAACGTATAGGCATAGGTGAATTTCTCGAATATGCCAATGTATTTTCCAACTACTATGGTACGCCGAAAAGCTTTGTGGACGAAACACTTGCGTCCGGCAAGGACGTGCTGCTTGAAATCGACGTGCAAGGAGCGCTCAAGGTTAAGGAAAACTCGCCAGAAGGTGTGTTCATATTCCTGATACCGCCGTCCATGGCGGAGCTGGAAAAGAGGATACGCAGCCGGGGCACGGAAACTGAGGAAAAGATACGAGAGCGGCTGGGCAAGGCCGGCGCGGAGATGGATTTGATGGATAAATACGACTACGTCATTGTCAACGATGAGGTCGATAACGTGGTGGCGAGGATCGAAAGCATCATGGATGCGGAACGGCTTCGTGTGCCGCGCAATCTGGAAAAAATACAACAGTTTAAGGAGTGATGCGATATGATGTACCCTGGAGTCAGTGAACTCAAAGAGAAGGCGGATTGCCGCTATACGCTGGTGGTCGAGTCCGCAAAGAGGGCGCGGCAGCTGGTGGACGGCGCGGAACCGTTGACAGAACTTGAAGAGCAAAACCCCGTCTCTCAGGCAGCCAAGGAAATTTTCCTTGATAAGATCACATATATCGCTCAGGAAGAAGTCTGACAGGCATGCCAAGAACGGTCGTCGTCGGCGTTTCGGGCGGAATCGCGGCGTATAAAGCAGCCTATCTGGTGAGCGCCCTGAAGAAACAGGGTTACGACGTTCATGTGCTGATGACGAAGGGCGCGCTGCAGTTTGTGTCGGCGCTCACCTTTGAAACGCTCTCCGGCAACGCCGTGCTTTCCGACACGTTTGAACGAAAAAGCGAATACAACGTACAGCATGTCGCGCTGGCCAAAAAGGCAGACATGGTCATTGTCGCACCCGCAACGGCCGATTTGATCGCACGGGCCGCATCAGGCATTGCAGACGATATGCTCACGACCACGCTGCTGGCCGCGAGGTGTCCCATCGTTTATGCGCCTGCCATGAACGAGGCGATGCTCGAGGACAAGGCGACACAACACAACATGGAGCTTCTCCGTCAGCGTGGTGCATACGTAATGGACACGGGCGAGGGGCTGCTGGCCTGCGGCGACATGGGCGCGGGGCGTATGCGTGAACCGGAAGAGATACTGGAATACGCTCACAGCGTCTGGGCGTCGCTGGAGGACATGCACGGTATCCGTGTACTGGTGTCCGCGGGCCCCACGCGGGAGATGATCGACCCGGTGCGCTATCTTACCAACCGGTCGTCCGGCAAGATGGGCTATGCCATCGCACAGGCCGCAGTGGATGCGGGTGCGGACGTTACGGTGGTTTCTGGCCCGACAGCACTGCCGCCCGTCACTAAAGCGCATACGGTCAACATTACATCAGCGGCGGATATGACACAAGAAATGCTGGCACTTGCTGAAAGTGCCGACATTGTCATCATGGCGGCTGCGGTGGCGGATTACACGCCTAAAGAATACCATCCGCAGAAGATTAAAAAGAGCGGCGACATGTCGCTGGAGCTTGTCCGCACCACCGACGTACTGAAGGAGTTGGGCAGTGCCAAGAAGCAGAGCCAGCTGCTGATGGGATTCGCCGCCGAAACGCAGAATTTCGAAGAAAACGCAATCAAAAAGCTGGAGGCTAAGAACCTTGATGTAATCGCGCTTAACGATGTATCACGTGAGGGCGAAGGCTTCGATGCTGACAGCAATAACATTTGTCTGTTCTTTCGCGACGGGCGCATACTCGATCTGGGCAGCGGCGACAAGACGCTGCTGGCACGTCGTATCATCGATGAATTAAAGCAACTATACGGGCGGCTTTGCGCGAGGTGATTTTCATGTACGCAAAGGTGATCGTCGATATCGTGCACTCTGACGTGGACAGGGTGTTTGAATATCGCATACCCTCCGGCCTGTCTCTGGAGATCGGCTTTCGGGTGCATGTACCCTTCGGCCGCGGTAACGCACTGCGGGAGGGTTATGTGATTGCGCTGTCCGACAACCGCGATTACCAGGGGAACGATATCAAGACCATCCACAGTGTGTTATCCGACTTTGCGGCGCTCACGCCGGGGCAAATTAATCTCGCGCAGATTATGCGGCGGTTTTACCATACGACGCTAGCGTCCGCACTCAGGCTGATGTTTCCCGCAGAAATGCGTGGGGGGCGCGTGCGCGACCGATTTGAGAAAGTGTATACGCTGTCACTTGAAAGCGAGCAGTATGATGCCTTTATTGCGTCGATAAAGACTGCTGACGGAAAAATAAAAGCGCCTAAGCAGCTTGCCATATTGGAGGCGCTGAAGTCCTGCGGCTCAATGAAGGCTTCCGAGCTGGGGCAGTCTGTGCACGACTTCTCCACAGCGGCCGCGGTACTAGCCAAAAAGGGCGCAGTGTCTGTCGGCATCGTGGAAACATTGCGAAGCCCGCGTCCGTACGCTGATCGCGAGGAGGATTTCGAGCTGACGGAGGAGCAGAATGCAGCGGTCAATGCCGTTATCTCGGCTCCCGGCAAATTCCTTCTGCACGGCGTTACAGGCAGCGGCAAGACTGAGGTGTATATCGCCATTGTGCGTCACTGCCTCGCTCAGGGCAAGAGCGCCATTGTGCTGGTACCGGAGATATCGCTGACGCCGCAGTTGGTGTCCATGTTTCAGCGACGCATCGGCCAGGAGATCGCGGTTTACCATTCTACACTGACGCCGGGCGAGCGTTACGACGAATGGAAGCGCATGGCCACAGGGCGTGCCAGGGTGGTCATCGGTGCACGCTCAGCGGTATTTGCACCGCTTCGGGACATTGGCGTCATCATCATCGATGAAGAGCACGAGACCAGTTACAAATCGGATACACATCCCAAATATACTGCGCATGAGGTGGCCCGCATGCGCGCCAATATCGAAAAAGCGGCGCTGCTGCTTGCCTCCGCCACGCCCTCTGTAGAGAGCTACATCAAGGCGAAGAACGGGATTTATACTCTGATTGAGATGAAAAACCGCCTATTTGGCCTGAAGCTGCCCGCCGTGGAAATCGTGGACATGCGCGAGGAAGTAATCGGCGGCAACCGCACCATTTTCTCAGGACTATTGTATAATGAAATCAGCAAGGCGCTGGCAGATGGGCGGCAGGTGATGCTGTTCATCAACAGGCGCGGCTATTCCACGTTCGTGATGTGCCGCGGCTGCGGCTACGTGGAGTACTGCGACAACTGTGAGGTCACGCTAACGTATCATGCGAGCCGCAAGAAGCTGCTGTGCCATTATTGCGGGCGCACGCGGCCGCTGCAGACAGTCTGTCCGTTGTGCCGCAGGCCGTATCTCAAGCAATACGGAATCGGTACGCAGCAGGTGGAGGAACAGGTGAAAGAATGCTTCCCCGAAGCGCGCGTGCTGCGCATGGATCTGGACACGACGCGCGGCAAAGACGCGCATTTGAAATTTTATGAGCAGTTTAAAAACGGCGAGGCGGATATACTGATCGGCACGCAGATGATTGCCAAGGGTCTGGACTTCGCCAATGTGACGCTGGTGGGCGTGGTGTCGGCGGACAGTTCGTTGTATATACCCGACTTCCGCAGCCCAGAGAAAACTTTTCAATTACTGGAACAGGTGTCGGGTCGCGCAGGGAGGAAGGACCCCGGAAAGGTGGTCGTCCAGACGTATAGTCCGGAGCATTATGCGGTGGATCTGGCGCGCCAGCACGATTTCGGCACTTTTTTTGCCGAAGAGATGCATGTGCGGCGCGAAGCGCTGCTGCCGCCCTACTCGGTGTTCTTCCGCATCGTGTTCTCCGGGAAAGATGAGAAAAAAGTGCGCGAAGCTTGCCTTGACTTCAGCGAGGGTCTTGAGCGCGAGCTTGCTGACTTGAAGGAAGCGATATTGCTGCTGGACGCCAGCGAAGCACCCATACGCAAAATAAACGGAAACGCCCGCTGGCAGATACTCATCAAGGCGCTTAATGATGAACGGCTTGCACAGCTGCGAAAAAGATTATATATTTATACGGACACGAAACACTATAAAGACTGCGCGTTTGGTATGGAGATCAATCCGCAGAGCATGATATAAAACGGAGGCATATATGGCGATACGCAGCATGGTGACGGGCACAAAGAACCCGGCGTTGCGCAAGATATCGCGCGAGGTCAAATGCATCAACAAACATGTGCTGATGCTGCTTGATGATATGAAGGAAACGCTCCAAGTCGAAGAGGGCGTCGGCTTGGCCGCTCCTCAGGTGGGCGTTCTGCGCCGAATAGCAATTGTGGGTTTTGACGGCAGATATTATGAGCTGATCAACCCGCGTATACTGCATTTCTCCGGCGAGCAGATAGAGGAAGAGGGCTGCCTCTCGGTGCCCGGCGTACGCGGGCTGGTGAAACGTCCCGAGACGATAAAAGTCACGTATGTGGACCGGGACGGAAAGCGCCATAAGGAGGAGATTACGGGACTGACAGCTCGCGTGTTCTGCCACGAAATTGATCATCTGGACGGTGTGCTCTTTGTGGATAATATGATAGAGGAGACTTAAGTGAAGATCGTATTTATGGGAACGCCGCAGTTTGCTGTGCCGAGTCTGCAGTCGCTGATTGACAGCGGCTGCGACATAGCAGCTGTGGTGACACAGCCGGACCGCAAGAGCGGTCGCGGACATAAGCTGACACCGCCTCCTGTCAAGGAGCTGGCGCAAAAGCATGGCATTCCGGTGCTGCAGTTTCAGCGTATCAAAACGCCCGAGGGTGTTGCGGCGCTCAAGGATATTGCACCTGACATCATCATAACAGCGGCGTTTGGGCAGATACTATCAAAAGAGATACTGGACATACCACCGATGGGTTGCATCAACGTGCACGCGTCGCTGCTGCCAAAATACCGCGGTGCCGCGCCCATACAGTGGGCTATCATTAACGGTGAAAGCAGGACAGGCGTAACCATTATGTATATGGATGTCGGGCTGGACACGGGCGATATCATATCGATGAAGGAAGTGGTAATCGGGGCGGATATGACGGGCGGCGGGCTGTACGAGCAGCTGGCCGACGTGGGCGCGCAGCTGCTGGCTGATACGCTCAAGGATATCGAAGCGGGAACTGCCAAACGGACGCCGCAGGACGACGCACAGTCCAGCTACTTCCCGCCTCTTTTTAGGGAACTGGGACAGATAGACTGGACAAAGCCTGCGTGGCAAATTCGGAACCTTGTGCGCGCGCTCGATCCTGGAATCGGCGCTTACGCCATGGTGGGCAGCGAAGTGATTAAAATATGGCGCGCTTCCGTTGAGCCGGGAACTGCGGAATCAGGGCAAATTGTTCTGTCAGACAACAAGTGCGGCCTGCTCATTGGCACGGGGGAAGGGTTGCTGCGCGTTGAGGAAATGCAGGCGCCTTGCTGCCGCCGCATGACCCCCAAGGAATATTTCTGCGGCAAGTCTCTGGGCGGCAACGTATGCCTGTGAACGCCCGCCAGGCTGCCTACGACGCGCTGAGCGCGGTGATGCGGGACGGCTCTTATACTTCGCTCGCGCTTAAGAAGCATTTGCCACCGTCGCTCTCTGACGGTGACCGACGTTTTGCAACACGGATGGTGCTGACAACATTGGAGAATCTCATCCGTATTGACCATGCGCTCAGCGGCTTTATCAAATCGGGTCGCGTACATGGCAGCGTCCGGAACATACTGCGACTGGGTGTGTGTCAACTGCTGTACCTGAATGTGGAGACACACGCGGCGGTGAACGAAAGCGTCGCACTGGCAAAGCGTATCAAGCCGCAGACTGCTGGGTTCGTGAACGGTGTGTTGCGCGCACTGGACAGGGGCAAGGACGAAATCCGCTACCCGCAGGGGAGGAGCGCACAGGCACTGTCCGTAGCAGCGAGCTACCCGCTGTGGATGTGTGAGAAATATATCGCTGACTTCGGTTACGACTTCGCAGAAGCGCTGCTCATGTACCGTGCGCCGCATACCACGGTCATCAGGGTCAACACTCTGAAGACCTCAGTACAGGCGATGGAGGATGAGCTTGGCAGACTGGGTCTTGAGTACAGTAAAGGCCAAGTGGACAGTGCCTACATGGTGACCGGACTGACGGATATCGAAGCCCTGCCGGTCTATAGGAACGGCTGGATCGCCGTGCAATCCGAGAGCGCGATGCGTGCGGTGCTGGCCGCGAACGTCCAAAAGGGAGAACGGCTGCTGGATTGCTGCGCGGCTCCCGGCGGTAAAAGTGCATACGCAGCCTCGCTGATGGCGGGAGAGCTGGACATCACCGCTTGGGACGTACACGAACACCGTGTTGATATGATGCGTAAGAACTTTGAACGGCTGGACGTCTCTGCTCGTTGCGAGCTGCGCAATGCACGCGAATATGAACCAGCGCTGGCTGGCAGTTTTGACGTGGTGCTAGCGGACGTACCGTGCAGCGCTTCCGGCCTGATGGCGCACAGCGCGGACATAAGGTACACCCGCAAGCTGGTAGACATCGAGGCGCTCGTCGTGATGCAGAAGGAGATACTGAACACGTGTGCCAGTTACGTGAAGCCGGGTGGGCGGCTGGTCTATTCCACCTGCTCTATCAACAGAGAAGAAAATGAAGGTGTGACGGATGTATTTATCCAAAGCCATGCCGGATATCAATACAAGGGAAAGCCCGAAACACTATATCCGCATATCGCGGATTCCGACGGGTTTTATATTGCGGTGATACAAAGAGATGAATGAGATGTTGTCTTTGAGCATAAAGGAACTGGAAACGCTGCTGACGGAGATGGGTGCAAGACCGTTTGCCGCCAAGCAGCTAAAAAGCTGGCTGATCAAGGGTGTGCCGTTTGAAGACATGACTAACCTGCCCAAGGAGTTACGCGAAAAGCTGCGTAATACCCATCACGAAGGCTATGCACACGTGGCCGAAAAGCATGTCGCGAAGGATGGTACGATCAAGCTGCTGCTCGCACTTCAAGGCGGCGGGCTGGTGGAATGCGTTGTGATGCAGTATCACCATGGGCGGACGCTCTGTGTGTCCACACAGCTTGGGTGCGCGATGGGCTGTGCATTCTGCGCTTCTGGTGCAAATGGGTTGGTGCGCAACCTGACGCCGGGCGAAATGATGGCGCAGCTGATAGCCGCCAAAGAGGACGGCGACATCTCCAACGTCGTGCTGATGGGTTCCGGTGAGCCGCTGGATAATCTGGATAATGTTCTGTCTTTCGTCCGTGCCCTGCAGTCGGATTTCGGTATCGGTCTGCGGCACGTATCATTGTCCACCTGCGGGCTGGTGCCCGGCATGAAGAAGCTGGCAGAAGAGGGCCTGCCACTGACGCTGTGCATATCGCTGCACGCCGCAACGGATGAAAAAAGGCGAGTCATCATGCCGGTGGCCAAGGCTTACAGCGTGAAACAGATTATTGCCGCTGCTGCGGAATACTTTAAAAAAACAGGCCGCCGCGTTATAATTGAATATACGCTGATCCGGGGATTCAATGACAGTGCAGAAGACAGAAGTATGCTGAAACAGCTGCTCAAAGGTCTCAACTGCCATATCAACGTAATACCGCTCAATGAAGCCGTGGGCAGCTTTACTCCGCCGTCCGAAAAGGAAGCCTATGCGTTTGTAGCTGCACTGGAAAAAGAAGGATTTAGCGCTACGATGCGCCGCGCACTCGGGGGCGATATAGAAGGCGCATGCGGACAACTCAAGCTGAAGCGAGAGGAAAAATGACTTATTATTTGAGAACCCATATCGGACTTGTCCGAAAAAAGAACGAAGACAACTCTTTTGCCATTGAGAAAGACGGCTGCCTATTTGCTGTAGTCGCCGACGGTATGGGCGGACACAGTGGCGGCGAAGTGGCCAGCCAGATCGTCGTCGATACCGCAAAACAGTTTCTAAGTGATATAAATAATAGTTCACTTATCAGTTCAGACTCGATTACGGGACTGCTTTCTGATATCAATAAACTCGTATGGGAAAGAGCACTTCGGGATAAAGAACTGCAAGGAATGGGCTCCACAGCTACGATAATTAACCTCAAGGGTAGACAGGCGCTGATCGGACATGTGGGTGACTCACGTGCCTACCTGTTCAGATCGGGACGGTTGAAACAGCTGACAAAAGATCATTCATATGTTCAGATGCTGATTGAAAATGGCTATATTACAAAAGAGGAAGCCCTTCATCATCCGCAACGTAATATCATTACACGCGCCATCGGTGCCGAAAATAAAGTTGATGCTGATGTAATGACCATTAATCTTGAGGCCGGCGATATACTGTTGCTGTGCAGTGATGGTTTAACAAACGCAGTAACGGACGATCAGATCACGAAGACGCTGCTGGAGGGAGTAGCAAAGGCGGCTGACACCTTGATTGAAGCAGCGCTTGCTTTCGGGGGAACCGATAACATAACGGTGTTTATCGTGGAAACGGATGGTGAACGGCTATGACAGGACGCACACTCGGCGGCAGGTATACCATCACTGAAAGCATCGATTCGGGTGGCATGGCATATATATACAAAGCGCTGTGCAAAAAAACCGGCAGATTTGTTGCAGTTAAGGTGCTCAAAGAGAAGTTCTCAGACAATACAGAATACGTTAACCGTTTTAAAAAAGAAGCGTCAGCCGCCTTTTCTCTGGAGCATGATAATATCGTTCGGGTTACCGACATCGGTTGCGATGACGGTGTTTATTATATGGTAATGGAGTTTATTGAAGGCCGAACGCTTAAATCGCTGATCGACATTTCACAGATCGTTGAGGAAAGAGAAGCCATTCAATATGCCATCCAGATATGTTCCGCACTGTCCTCGGCTCATAAAAGGGGTATTATTCACCGTGACATCAAACCGCAAAATGTTCTGATCGATGCGGACAAAAAGGCAATGGTTACCGATTTTGGCATTGCGAAAAGCCTCTCTGCGCGTCATGAGACAGAATCACAGGTGATAGGTTCCGTCTACTATATTTCACCGGAGCAGGCGCGTGGAGAAAGCGTGGATGCAAGGACCGATATATATTCGCTCGGTATTATGCTTTATGAGATGACAACCGGAGAACTGCCTTATACGGGTGACCAGACCGTATCCGTAGCATTAAAGCATATCAATGAACAGATAACAGCGCCGGCATTCAAGAATTCTGCCCTTTCCGAGTCGATTAATAAAATTATACTCAAAGCCACGAGCAAAAACAAACGTGACAGATACCGCTCTATGGATGCGTTCCGTGATGATCTGGTAAGAGCGCTTGTGGACCCAAGCGGTGCGTTTATTGATCTTCCATATCAACACACTGCTGTTACTGAAAACATCAAACAGTTGGCCCGAAAGTTTAAAATTTGGAAAGTATGCGTGCTTGTAGTGCTAATCTTGGGGGTCTCGCTTGCCGCGTTGCTGGGCGTTGGGGCCATACATAAAGCAGCGATGGAAACACTGCAGGTGCCGGATACGGCAGGGAAAGACCTAGATGCTGCGGTCGAAGAGATTACGGGTTTAGGATTGCTGGCAGACACAAACTTTGAACCCAGCGAAACAGTACCCTTGGGCGTGGTTATATCCCAATCGCCATCTGCCAACAGTCAGGTTCTGAAAGGCGATACCATTATACTAACGGTTTCAAGCGGTCCATCGGACATGCTGATGCCGGATGTGTATGACTTAAGCTTGGAAGATGCAGCTGCACTCATTGAACAGATGGGCCTTGTCATTGACAATATATCATATGAAGAAGCCGCGGACTTCGAGTCTGGACATGTTTTCGCGCAGTCTCCGGATGCAGGAAGTATTGTGATGGAAGGAGATCCCGTCAGCCTGATTGTTTCGGGAGAGAGTACTCCCAGCGGAGCGGTGCCTCAACTGGTGGATACGATGCTCAGTCAGGCCGTGCCGCTGCTTTACGATGCAGGGTTTAAAAATTGCTATGTCTACGAACAGGAGAGCATACTGGCGGAGGGAACGGTAACCTCGCAGAGTCCGGAACAGGGAATACAAACTCCTTTTGTTAACGAGATTACGCTCTGGATCAGCGCTTTCAAGGATAAACCGTATTCTGGTCGGTTCTATGCTTCCGTTAATGTCGCGGAAAAAGAGTCAATACTTCGCATCATCGTAGAAGATACACTGGACCGGCACAAAGTCAGCTTTGTTCAGGAAATGCAGCCCGAAGTCGGCGTCCTTCCGCTGGACTTAAGCATCAACTGCCTAACCGAGGGTCAGAAAACCATTCGGGTATTGCTGAACAATGTTGAAGTATTAAGCAGTACCATTGAAGTCAAATGAGGTATTTATTTTGACAGGCCGTATATTGAAGGGCGTCGGCGGTTTTTATTATGTGCTGGACGTCAACGAGAAAACCCATGAGTGCAAAGCTCGCGGTCGTTTTCGAAATGACGGCATGACACCGCTCCCCGGCGATTTTGTCCGTTTCTCAATTTCGGAAGGCTGTTCAGGCCTAATTGAGGAAATACTGCCCCGTAAAAATGAGCTGAAGCGCCCACGGGTTGTCAACGTCGATATGATCGCGATTGTCGTTTCGGTATATAAGCCTCCTGTTGACAAGCTGCTGTGCGATAAATTGATTATTTATGCTAAAAAATCGAATATTCAACCTGTGCTTGTCATCAACAAATGTGATGCAGTGGATTCACAAGAAGTTGAAGAACTCCAATCTGAGTACAGAAACGTTTGTCCGAGCTTATGTGTATCAGCGGCAACAGGCGAAGGGTTGGATGCACTTAAGTCATACCTCGCCGGTTGCTGCACCTGCTTTGCCGGACAGTCTGCAACGGGGAAGTCGTCTTTGCTGAATGCGTTGTTTGCCGGCTTGTCGCTTGAGACCGGCGGGCTGTCCAAAAAGGTTGACCGCGGGCGGCATACAACGCGCCACGCCGAGTTGATGGTGCTGCAGGGGTTTTCAGGCACCGTGGTGGACACGCCGGGCTTCTCCTTTCTTGAAGCAAATGACATACAGCCTTCAGAGCTTTGCGCACTGTGCGACGATTTGAGCATTTATTCTCACCAATGCCGGTTTATCAGCTGCCTGCACGATAAGGAACCGCAATGCAGTGTAAAGGCTGCGGTTGCAGATGGTCTGATCAGCAAGGACCGCTATCAGCGGTACCTGACGATATTAAATGAATTACAGGAAGCAAAGGAGAATAAGTATGATTAAAGTAGCCCCGTCCGTACTCTCAGCAGATTTTACGCGAATAAATGACGCTATCAAACTGCTGGAATCTGCCGGCGCGGATTATATCCACTGCGATGTTATGGACGGTAATTTTGTCCCCAATATAACATTCGGTGCGTACATGATACGCGATATGCGCAAAATCACAGCGCTGACATTGGATGTTCACCTGATGGTACAGGCGCCGGAACGCTATGTCGTGGATTTTGCAAACGTCGGAGCTGACATCATTACGGTTCATGCGGAGGCAACGGTGCATTTGGACAGAACGCTGCAGCTTATACGGTCCACAGGCAGAAAATGCGGCGTCGCGCTGAACCCACATACACCACTCAGCATACTGGATTATGTGTTGGACCAGCTGGATATGGTGCTGCTGATGTCCGTCAATCCGGGGTTCGGAGGGCAAAGCTTCCTGCCGTATTCCCTCGACAAGGCGCGGATGCTCAAACGGATGATCGACGACAGAGGACTCAATGTGGATATAGAGATGGACGGTGGTATCGGTATCCATAACGCCAAGGAAGTGACGCAGGCCGGTGTTAACGTTATTGTGGCGGGTAATGCCGTATTCAATTCGCCGGATCCATCTGAAGTCATAAGTAGGCTCAAAAACCCGCTATGAAATGCCTAATCGTAACAGCCGGCATGCCGCCCGGACAAGATCTGCTTGCGGCGCATGTGCAGGACGCCGGACTGATTATCTGTGTGGACGGCGCTGCTGATACGCTGGCAAAGTATTCTGTTGTTCCGGATGTGCTGATCGGAGATTTTGATTCGGCAAACGGTGATATCTTATCCCATATTAAATCCAGAGGAGCCAAGGTGGTAGGCCTTCCGGTGCACAAGAATGAAACGGATACTGAAGCAGCAATGTCGCTGGCGTTAGAATCGGGCGCGGATGATATTGTGCTCCTCGGCGCATTGGGTCTTCGGCTGGATCATGCACTGGGCAACCTTGGCATGCTGATTAAAGCTGAAAAAGCGGGTGTGCACTGCCGTATCATTGACGAGCTGCATGAGATAACGGCAGCTCGCGATACATACATTCTTCACGGTTATCTTGGCCAGACGGTCTCAATACTGCCGATAACCGGAGATATCACCGTCACGGCAACTAATCTCATGTACCCTTTGGAAAAGCTGCTGCTGCGCAGCGATGCGGCGCGCGGCATCAGCAACATCATATTGGCCAGCCCGGCCACGCTCAAGATCGAGGGCGGATATGCGCTGATCATTAAGATTACAGGCAAAGCGTAACATTTCCCGCAATCAAGACGTATGATACAAAGAAGAAGTATCCAGGTCTTTTCATGCGGAGGTGATATATTTTGTTTTGTGGTAACTGTATTATGCGGCGGATATTGGCAATCATTCTTATCGCGATCGGCGTGATACTGCTGATTTGCTTCCTTCCGTACTGGATGTGGCTGGCGTTCTTAGGCGCTATACTGATATTTATCGGTATTTTTGTTGTATCTAAAAAATTATGATGGGTGTAATGGAGGTGGGTAAGATGAGAATTTACTGTATCAGGGCGCCGCGGCTGCTCCGCGGGTTACTAAAGCGACTGTTTACCTGAATTGAGGAGCCCCAGATGACACCCTTTGTCGTTGGGGAGGTAAGAATCAATACATAACTTTTGCCCGGAGGAGACTTCCTTCCGGGCAATATCATTTTATAAACAGCAAAAAGGCCGCCCTGCGTCAGGACGGCCCGTTCTGGTAGAAAATATATTCCTAACCGCGGGTAACCTTGCCGGATCTTAAGCACCGGGTACAAACATAAACCTTTTTGGGAGAGCCCTCAACGACAGCGCTTACCCGCTGAACATTGGGCGCCCATGTTCTCCTGGATTTTCTGTTTGAATGGCTGACCGTGTTGCCGGACATGATGCCCTTCTTGCATATCTCGCAGTACTTTGCCACCTGTCTACACCTCTCTCCTTGACGCAAAATCGCACGTGTGATATTCTATCATCGAAGGCC
>JAEZHF010000028.1 GCA_023416745.1 Bacillota bacterium | reverse complement strand
GGCCTGGGAGGGTAGGAAGCTGCCGGATTCAATTTTCCAATATATACACATTGTCGGGGAGCCCGTGCGCAAAGTAGCGTCGCGGGCTTCTTGATTTTAAGAAAACTTGAAATGTGCAAGCAATAATTATATAATGCAATTATATTCCAATAATGAATGCTGTTAATTACAGGGGTAATAATGAAAAGCAATACAAAACAATTGTATATTAAACTAATTATTTTATCACTAACGATAGCTTTGATTAGTATGGCTTCTGTAGGATGCATAAAAAGATTACCCGTACCAGTTTATGAAACAACAGATGAAGATGGAACCAGCGTTTATATCGATGGAGTAAGATATAAGGAATTGCCGAGACTGGAGTGGGCTATAGATAATGTTGATGAGATAATCGGATATGCGGGTAGTTATGATACATTTATTTATGGTCTTAAGAATGATCCAAATAGAGACTTTGTAGTGTTAAAGTATTATTGGGCAGATTATTATGGACCGGGTTTATATAGAACTGATAAAGTTATTCCTGATGTGTCGGTTGAAAATGTGGACAAAATTATATGGGAATATTATGAGATGAAAATGAGTCCTGAGGTAAAACGACCTGAAATAATAAACTACTATACAAATACGATTACAGATAAAACAACGATTATAGAATTGTTTGAGTTACTAGAAACCGGCGAGGAAGCACAGAATATAAGTGCAGCAAAAAAAGGCGAAAAAACTCTCGCTATGAATATTTCTTTGTATTGCTCAGAAATACCTGCGGCTTCTTTCGGGCTGGGTGTTGGTCTGTTTAGCGGCAGAATTGTTTGCGGAAGACCATCAACTGGATATGTTTATATGCCGGAAGATTTACTTGATAGGATTGCAGGAAAGAAAATAGATGTAAGCGAGCTTACAGAAGATTAGGTTTAGGTAAAAGGCATCTTGTAATTAAGAGAAAACTGTCCACCTGTTCTCATCCCGAACACAGTAGTTAAGCCAGCATAGCCGATAGTACTTGGCTGGTTACGGCCTGGGAGGGTAGGTAGCTGCCGGATTCAATTTTCCAATATATACACATTGTCGGGGAGCCCGTGCGCAAAGAAGCGTCGCGGGCTTCTTGATTTTTATGGATTATTAGAAACACCCGTTCTTGACAAGTTATTGCCTATTGTATTTTGCATCCACTAATTTTATCATCAACGAAGTGATGGCTTTCTTTTCAGATTGATCAGCCAATTCCCAAAACTCCTTCAACAGTTTGTTTTCCGGGACGTCCGGTTCGACCCACGCGGCCAAATAATCCCCGATCAGCTTAGCACCCTTTTGAATCAAATCTTCAGACAATGCCAGATTGCGGCCTAGTTCCAGCTGCTTGTGCAGTACATCTGTCCATTGCTCAAAACTTGTAATGTCCATTTTGGTTCACCTCACTCGTTATCTTGTTTTGTTGACGGAAAATTATACATAGAGAATTCTCTCTTACGTCAGAACAGTATGCATAACGAAAAAATGTGATAAAATGGGTGTCGGGAATCGAGGAAAAGGCGCCTCCGGTTGTATTATATATGAAAGCTCATCATACAAGGGAGTAACGCGTGACTGACGAGCAGATTTCAATAATATTTGAGGCGCATGCCGATACTGTGTATCGCGTATGCTATACATACTTCAAAGGACACGTCATGGATGCGGAGGATGCGGTGCAGACGGTATTTTTGAACCTGCTCAGAAACGGCAAAACGTTTGAAAGTGCCAGTCATCAAAAGGCGTGGCTGATCGTGACTGCGTCCAACGTGTGCAAAAACATACTGAAAAGAAAAAGCAGAAGGGCTGCGGAGATCCATCAGCTTCGAACTGATGAGGCCCAAGACGGGACGTTCGAAATGGTACTGGCGCTGCCGGAGCTGTATAAGCTGACGATCTATCTATTCTACTACGAGGGGTACTCGGCAAAGGAGATCGGCGGTATGCTGGGCAAAAGGCAGTCGACCATATGGAAGTATCTCAAGGTAGGACGGGACATGCTCAGGTCACGGATTACGGAGGATATGCTATGAAACGTATGATCAAAAAATATTATGACGGGTTGCGGATGACTTCGGAAAGAAAGCAGGAGCTGCTGGCGGGTATCGTAGACGCGAGATCGCAGCGCGAAGAACAGCCGGCGTGTAAGCCCAAATGGCGGGTGGCTGCGGCGGCAATTGTTGTGGCCATTGCGCTGTCGGTCGGGCTGCCTTTGGCACTGATGAGCGACAGCGGTGAGAACGCGGAGGGCAGCGCGGCGGTGTCCGTTAGCGCTCAACCGCAGAAAACGCAGGCTGTTCTTGCGGTGGAAGAGACAAAGAGCTATAACACGGTGATAGTGATGAGTCTGAACCCGGATGTTGAAATACGGCTGGATGCGGAAGGAATTGTGACAGAGGTGGTGGGGCTGAATGAAGACGGCGTTGCGTTGATCGAGGGCATTAATTTTGCAGGAATGTCGCTGGAGAACGCGACGATTATGGTGGTCAATCAGCTGATATTGCAAGGGTATATCACGGCCGCCGAGATTCAGGAGGAGATCAACATATCGCTGTCAAGCGAGACGATGACGCTGGATATGCTGTCTGTAATGACGGGCATTATTAAAACGGCTGCGGCGGAGCAGAACATCGCGGTGGACGTGATTGAGGACGCGGAGTCGAACACGCTGCAGATCGTACTGGAAGGGGAGGGTGGGCCAGACGTGTGGCCGGAGCTTCCTCCGACGGACGACAGTAAGCAAACCCCGCCGGAGGAAGGGATAACGCCGGATGAGCCAACTGCATCGCCGACGCCCTTCCAAGAGGCAGAGATCGGGCTCGAGGTGGAATTTGTAATGGCGGATGGGGGACATACCGCATTCGTGGATAACATGCTGGTCCATACGCTGGACGGAAAGACGGTGAGCAATATGCTGGACGCCGCAAGCATGCGGCTGAACCGGGTGGCGCTGCTGGGTCTCGTTGAGCTGCAGGACAAAGGGTATATAAACGACAGCGACAATAAGGCTGTGCGGCTGTTCTTCACGGGTGGGTGCAGCGACGAAGACATAGAAGGTGTGGCAGAACTGACGGCGTTGCTGCTGGCGGAATATGATGATCAGTTCGCGGTGGCGGTGGACACAGAAGCTAAAGAGATATGGCTCATCCCGGACGAAACGATGACACATGAGACGCAAATGTCCAAGTTCGCACTGCGCGACGTACTCAACCACATGGTCAACAAGGATGAGGAGGACATGTCGCCACGGCAGATCGAGATACTCAAAGCAGCGTTTACCTTCAGGGAATACCAGCGGCTGCTGGAAAAACGGTATTTCGTGGTGGTGCCAGACTTTGTGGGGATGGCCGAGGAGAAGGCGGTGGAGCTGCTGCGGCAGCTTGAGTTCGCTCCGGTGGTGGTGCGCGAGAAGGTACCGGGATATAATCCGAGAAAAGAGAACGGCGGACTTGCGTATCCGAAGCAAGATGCTGAATTAACTCCGGAGTATTGGGCGTATACTGTTGTCGATTTCGGCTGTGTGTTCTATCAGGACAGTATACCAGGCAACCCCAGCCAAACCGGCATGGGGATGCAAATCAATGTGATCGTACCCATAGACGATGAGCGGCCGGAGGTGACCGACTACCGTGAGGATAGCGGCATCGTGATTCGGGAAATGGATGCGCTGTTCGATGTGTCGGAATACCCCGATAAGTTCTTGCTGAGCGAGGCCGATGGCTTTGATGCGATGATAGGTGATATGAACGAGCGGCCGACCGCCGAAAACGCGGCGGACTATATGGTGACGATCAACAGGGATACGGGTTGGCCGAATACAGCGGTGATTTCGATTGAGCATAAGGACGGGTTCCCCCGGTCCCAGTTTTTTGTGCAGGACGGACGTATCGTCGAGCACGAATTCCTATGGAGGCGGGACGCACCCAAGGGAGAGGACAGAGGATAATCAGAGATTTTATCTGCCGATAGCCCAACTGAATATCAGGCCCCGACGGTTAGCAGATACTGAGCGGGGCTTTTTTGACTGCGAGTTGACGACATGCAAAATCAAATTAGTTTGTAGTGATAACCAAATTGAAATATGCATCAGACTAATATATACTTGTTATGACAAGTAAAGAAGTGTGGAAGGGCTTAAAAGCAGCAGATGATAACAGCTATATCAAAAAGCGCCAAAGAGTACGTGAAACGGAGTGCCTCTGTGGTTATAGCATCGCTTTTGGGGGCGTGGATCGTCAGTTTCCCCTATGAAGGACAGATGCTGTATACGATGGCAAAGAGTTATGGCGTGGAGAGCACGGGTTTACTTGACACCTCCCTGCTCATGCTTGTTGTCGGGCTCGTGGTTGGTGGTATATTTATAAGAACCATACAGACGGCCAAGAAGGTATTAGTCATTTCAATACCCGTATGCATGCTGCTGACGGTTGCCTTCTTATTTAAAACGTATCTTGTCTGGACGGTAATACTGGCGGCCTGCGCAACGATAGCAGGCATGTGCATAACGGCGTGCGGACATTTTTTGCAAAGGGAAGTTGAACCAGAAAACCGGTTTCGCGCGGCTGCTGAAATATTGATATATATATTCTTCATGAAGATGGTGATCAGCAATATTTCATTATACGTTTCAATGCAGGCCGGTATAGCTGTCATTCTGCTGATACTTGGGGCTGCTTCGTATCTGAGCATGAGATTACTCAAGGTGGCGGCCAAAAGGAGCATTCTCAGAGTTTTTGATGTAAAAACGGGTTTGAAAGCGCTGTTGGTACTGTTCTTCTTCATAATGACCGTAGCGATAGATTTCGGCATAATGACTCAAATTGTCAACCCAAAATATGATCATCATTTATGGCTCACCAGCTGGTTTTGGCTGCTGCCCTATGCGGGTGCCGCTTTATTTATAAGACAAATAAAAAATGAGGGTATTCGCAACAACTTTTTGTATGTGGCGGCTGGTATGATCGGGTTTGGGTTTTTGTTGTTCATAATGCTTGACTATTCCGCTGTCAGCTATATGATTGTCACGACAGTGATGATGGCGGCCTGGGCTGTTTTTGATGTGTTCTGGTGGAGCAAGCTGGCTGAAATGTTTGAGATGGCCAAAAACCCCGCGGTGCTGTTCAGCGTGGGGTTCAGTGCACTGATGTTTGGCGTATTGCTTGGGAAAATTATTGCGGAAAACAGCCCAATAGTTCCACAGTTCAGTTTGTATGTTGTACCGATGGCAGTGATATGCAGTACGCTCGTAATGCTGCCGTTGCTTCACAGATATTTATCATCCATGATAAAGAAAAATGCTGAGCTGCAAGCGGACCTGCCGAATAATACCGATTTGCTGACGGAACGGGAAAAGCAAATTGTCTCGCTGGTGCTCAAAGGCAGGACGTATAAGCTGATTGCCGCTGAACTGCATTTAAGTGAGAATACGGTGAAGACACATATAAAAAACATCTATTCAAAACTGGGTGTAAAGAGCAAAGCGGAGCTGTATAATTATATAATGGAATAAAAAATTCGAAAATGAACATAAATCACCTGTTTTGGGTGAGGCTTTTTCGGGAGATACGTATTAGAATGGTAGAAATTTCGGACTGAATTGCGTAGAATTCAAGATCGAAAATACAAAGCAATACACCCATCTCCCACCGGCGCTGCAAATGCGCCTATTTTTTTAGAAATTGGGTCGTTATCACTTGTGTGGCGTGACTCCAATACTGAATTAATAAGCAGAAGATTTCAGGCGGGGTGCCATGTGCGCCTACATTCTGTCAGGAAATTTACTTTCAACACGCATTTTTTTAGTTCCAGCTGAAGTTAAATTTTCTTCGTGCCGACGGCACGCTTCGTTTTCCGATAAACAAAATAGTTCAGGTAAGCCGGAAATAATTCCATTGTATGGAAGTGAATTCGCGTTTATAGTATTGGTGAAACAAAGCATAAGGTTTGTGGAGGATAGGTCATGGAAACAGAAAACAGAACGCTGGCTGACAGAACAAGGGAGTATAATGAATTCGGGCCCTGGATCATATCTATCACTGAACCGGAGATGATGCCAGCTTTGTTCAGGCCGTTTTATCGTGAGACAGAGAACCCGCTGATGCTCATCAAGATTCCCAGAAAAATAGAACGCCGGGCGGCCTCACCGATGATGGACCTGTATGATTTTGTGATCGGCGCATTTGATAAATACCTGTATATTCTCAGAAGGAACGCAAAGAACGTTACGGCAAAAACGGTAGACTATCGTGATATAATGGCGGTGAAGAGGTCGCATGCGATACTGAAGGGTGAGCTGACGCTTTTTCTGCCCGATGAACAAATCAAAATCGCGTACAGCACTGTTTCTGACGATATAGTGCTGGAGCTGATCCGCCTGATTCAGGAGAAGCAGGCAGCTGCCGACAATACAATGTTGCAATGGGAAAATTTATTCGGGGAATATGAGCCTTTCGAGAGCGGCGCTATGGATTTGTATTATGAAAATCTGTGTGAAAAGCTAAAAGCGGGCAATGGTGGGCTTAAGCTTTTGGCCTATCAGCCCGAAATATGCGTTGGAAGATATTCAGCGAAATTTATTACTCGGCTGATATATAAAAAGATAAGGATGACAAGATGCGCATTTCTGTCCGACGGCAGGGTGCTGGCGGTGATTGGAAGTGATATGACGGCCAGAAACAGGACGGTCGATAAAATTGCCTACTATTATTTATTTATTAATATTGCCGGGATCAGCAGCGTTCACATAACCGACTACAATGTGAAGAAGCGTCTGCAAAGACTGGAGATCCATGTCTCGCGCGATGTGTTTGGTTTCCTGTACGATTCACAGAATGGAAGGGTTGTGAGCCTTGCAGGGCAGCTGAGCGTGGTATAAACAAGCACTATTATTAGGAGAATGTTCTTATGGAGGGGAGTAAATGCTTATATCATTCGATGTTAAGAGCGCGATTGATGCGCGCCGTTCTGCCCGAAGTTACAAGATGGACCGGTTGGACGTAGAAGTATTTGGAACTATTCAGGAATTTACAGGCGCTCTGGAAATCCCATTCGATCATCATACCTCGATACGTTTTTTTGAGGCAGAACCCACCAAAGAATTATACTTTTCTATGAAATCACCGCCATGCAATGTGGCTTTTTTATCTGAGACGGATGTAATCTCCATTTCAAAAACAGGATTTATAGGGGAGTTGGTTATTTTGTTGGCGCAGAGCCTGGGTGCTGCGACGTGTTGGTACGGTCATTACCGGCTGTCAAAGCTAGAGGAACTCATGCCTCATTTAGAGTCCAAAGAACAAATCAGCGAAGCCAATATGGGATATGGTTATTCAAAGGGTGTAACAACAGGCGTTCGTGCAATATGCATCAGTCCCCTGGGTTATTATGAAGACAAAGGACTTCGCTTGATGGACAGAATAACCGCAGGCTCAATCAGCTTTAAACGAAAGGAAATTCAAGAGCTGATGGCCGACCCTGCCGATTATGCCCGCTTATCAGCCGAGTTTAAATATGCTTTGGATTTGGGAAGAAAAGCGCCCTCGGCAGGCAATGCACAAATGTGGCGATTCGGCATAGAAGACGATGGTAAGACCATCACCATAGCAATGCCGAAAGATTATAAGCACTTTAAATGGGAGCACCCGGATGTCGATATCGGTATTTGCGCAAGCCATGTCTGGCTTGGATTGGTTAATCTGGGTTATGACCCAAAGGTTCATGTCACAGAAGAAGACAAACGCGCCGTATGGCGGATTTCGGTTTAATCCAGATGGAGCATGGGTGAATTCGCACCGCAGGCGAAAATAGCGATAAAGGCTGGAGCATGAGAGAGAAACAACAATGTAATCTGTGCCCGAGGCGGTGCGGTATAGACAGGCGGACGGAAACCGGATATTGCGGGTGCAGCAGCAGCGTCAAACTCGCACGGGCGGCGCTGCATCTCTGGGAGGAGCCGTGCATCAGCGGAAGCCGGGGGAGCGGTACGGTGTTTTTCAGCGGCTGCCCGCTGGGCTGCGTATATTGCCAGAACCATGATATCAGCCGGGGCGGCAGCGGCAGGGAGATATCCTCGGAACGACTGGCGGAGATTTTCCTTGAGCTGCAGGATAAAGGTGCGAATAATATCAATCTGGTGACGGCGACGCCATACGTGCCGCAAGTGATGCAGGCGCTGCATTTGGCGAGGCAGGCGCTGCATATTCCCGTGGTATACAACTGCGGCGGGTATGAGTGCATGGAGACGATACGCGCGCTGAAAGGATATGTGGACGTGTATCTGCCTGACATCAAGTACATGAGCGCGGCACTGTCGGAGCGGTATTCGAGCGCGCCGGATTACTTTGATGCAGCTGCGGCGGCGGTTGCCGAAATGATTGCCCAGACGGACGGCCTTGAGTTTGACAGCCATGGGCTGATGCGGCGCGGCGTGATCGTGCGGCACCTTGTGCTGCCCGGTGCGAAGAATGATTCCATGCAGATATTGCGGTGGATGAGTGAAGCTTTGCCCAGGCGGAAGTATCAGCTCAGCTTGATGAGCCAGTACACGCCGACGCCGGGACTGAATGGGTATCCGGAGATCAACCGGCGGATAACGTCACTGGAGTATGACGCGGTGGTGAACGAGGCGGTGAGGTTGGGGCTGATGGACGGTTATATGCAGCAGCGCAGCAGCGTGGGCACGGTGTATATTCCTCCGTTCGATGGGACGGGCGTTTAAGCGCCAAAACAGAAGAATAATTCTAAATGACTTATTTCATTTAATAATGCATTCATAAACAGAGCGTGTGCAGGGCAACATAAAACACGGAGGTGAACAAAATGAAAGTGAAGGATATCATGTCGACTGACGTGGTTTGTTTGAGTCGCGACGATACGGTAGAGCACGCAGCGCAGCTTATGGAGCAGAACGGTATTGGTTCTATTCCCGTGTGCGAGGGCTCCACGGTGGTGGGCATAGTGACCGACCGGGATATCACGCTGAGGTCAGTGGCATCGAGCAGCGGGACGAATCAGACGGTGGGTCAGGTGATGACGCCCAACCCTGTGGTGGCGCAGCCGGAAACGGACATCCACGAGGCAGCGCGCCTGATGAGCGACAACCAGATACGCCGTATACCCATCGTGCAGCAGGGCAGCCTGGTGGGCATCGTGTCGCTGGGGGACATATCAACAGACCCGCAGCTGCAGGACAATGCGGAGCAGGCGCTCAAGAACATATCACAGCCGGGAGGCAGCCATATGACGTAAGCTGTCCGCAATACGGCAGGACAGGATTTAAAGGCCGCATTGTATCGGAACGTGCGGCCTTTTTCTATTGAGCTGAATTAAGTGATGGTTTCTATTGATGAGGTTTTCGTTCCTGCTGGCTGCAAAGCATCCCTTTCCTTGCTCAGGAAACAGGCATCGCCTCTGTTAGAGCGGATGGCGCAGTAACCACAGGGCGTATTGTCTGCGTGGCGAGTTCGTAGGTATTGCCGCTGAGATAGTCGCGATTTTTATTGATTGGTCCAGCATGTAACGAACCTGCCTTGCGCCAATGAAGCGCGTGAAATGGGGCGTCCAGGTATCGTGCGCCAGGGGGGCCAGCAGCACGCGTCGGCGGTAGCTGCGAAGCGGTATATGATTTCTGACATGTCAGGGCTGCTCATGGACAGCGAGTATCTCACCGAAGTAGAGCGTGTGCATGTTGCCCGCATCACCACCACTGTAGAACCGCGCGCGCACCGCGTCGTCCAGCGCGCCGTCCTCGAAATCCGTTTTGTAGATCACGCGGCATTCGACGACGGTGCCGGGAGCGTTGATGCACGGGACCTGAACGACAGCGGAGCTGACAAGCTCAAGACCGCAGGCGGCTACTTTGTCGGTATCGCGGCCCGATGTGGTTCCGCAGATACCGATCGTTTGTTTCATATCGCTCGAGGGGACGAATACCGTGAATTCACCATGTTCCTCCAGCAGACCGTGGGTATAGCGGCTTTTGCGCACCGGTACGACAAACAGATTCTTGAACCACATTACCGACGTCATTGCCCAGCCGATCGTCATCACGTTTGGTATATCAGTGCCGCTGACGAGCAGCGCGCCCGATTCGCCAATGGCAGGCAGCAGCGCCGCAGCTTTGTAAAGATCATCGTGTTTTCCCATCGGGTTGTCTCCTTTCTATAGCTTTTGGTTAAGCACCTTCGTCATACAGACACACGCGCTGTCGCCCGCGTATGGGCCGTAGCTTTCGGATATGGCGTAGCCAAGCCTGCGGTACAGCGCGATGGCGGCAGGCATGTCTGCGCCCGTTTCCAGAGCCATGCGTGAAAAGCCCAGTTCGACCGCAGCAGCCTCCAGTTCTAGGACGATGCGCTGCGCCAGCCCCAGCCGACGGAACTGCGGCTTAACAAAAACGCGTTTGAGCTCGGCGGTATCCGGGCTGAGCGGCTTGATGCCGCCGCAGGCTACGGGGAACCCGTCCGCATAAGCGACTGCGGCGAGGGTGAGCTCTTCCGTCGCGTTGTGCGAACGGTAGTTCAGATAAACGTCGCCGTAGATCGAGAAGAACTCGTCGTCCAGCAGACACACCAAGGTGGTAAAGTCTTTGTGGTTTGGCAGTACGCGCGTTACGGCGAGCGTCATTTGAGCGGCATCACGATCTGCGTAAGCAGCTGTTCTTCAGGCGTTTCGGGGCCGTTGAGGTAATGCTCGTATGTGGTTCCGGACGGGATGTACCCGTTGGATTCGATCCACGCGGACATCTCGTCGTAGACAGGCCTCATGTCGCAGTATGGCCCGAGGTACATGCAGGAGATGGACAGACCACCCGGCACGGGAGCGTACTTGATATCACCTTTTCCCGGCAGCATGCCGGAAACCGGAAAGCCCAGCTCCACGTCCAGTTCCCCCATGTCCATGTTGTGATAGGCGACAAACGGCAGGCCCGCCAAATGCTCGCCCAGTGCGCCCATATACACCGCGAGCCGTTCGAAGCCCTGATCGATGACCATCGGGAGCTGCTCCACCGATGCACGGGTGTGGATGGTGAGAGCGGGCTGCTCCGGCGTTTTGAACAGGTCAATACTTGATATTCTCGGCATAAGAGTGACCTCCGTATCCGTAATCAATTACCATTATATCACAGATGAGGAGAGAAATCCATCCTAAGAATCGTTTCTTTTGCCGGTGACCGTCTCGATGCTGATGCGAACCACAGCGGTGTGCGGCAGGCTGCTGCAGGTGTCGGCGCTGACGGACGGCGTGAGCGCGCGGCACAGACCCTGAAGCCGTAGCTTCTTCTCTTCATCGGTGGGAACGAAGGAGGCAAGGCCGGTGGCGACGGCGCTCTCGTACAGCGTCGTCAGGTTTGGCGCGTCGATCTCAGCGCGGGTGACAACGGTGAAGCTGACACGGCTGTTGTGGCAGATGCTGTCCAGCTTGTGGCCGCGGGTGGCACAGTGGAAGAACAATGCGTCTTCCGCATCGTCGTAGTAGTAGTTCAGTGGAACGCCGTAGGGTATGCCGTCGGGGGCTATGACGCTCATCACGCCGTATTCGCCTTTTTTGAGTATCGCGCGGGCTTCAGAATCCGGCAGCAGTCTCTCTCGTCTCATGGTGAGTGTCCTCCTTGGATGCTTTGGCGCTATTATACCACAGTATCGCCAAAAGCAAGGAGGATCAAATAAAAACCGCTAAGAAGAAGCCCATGCTAACTTTTTTGAATACTGTTGCATATGCAACGTAAAATGGCGGGTGTTTGGAATATAATGAGCATGAAAAGGGGAAAGAAATTTCAGGAACGGGGAAAAATGACTTTATGAAGGGAATTGATTTAGATAAGCCGGTACAGAAGCTGTGCTCTGAGTACCCTGAGCTGATCGATATCATGCGGGAATTGGGGTTTACGGACATTATCAAGCCGGGGATGCTGGCAACGGCAGGCCGGTTTATGACGATACCCAAAGGCGCGGCGATGAAAAAGATTGATATGGATACGATTAGAAAAACGCTGGAAGGACACGGATTTGAAATCATTGACGGGGAGGGAGAAAAATGAGCCAGGAGATCAATAACAGGGAGTACAGAAAGCAGGTCATCAAGGACTTGATCAGGCAGCTGCATGCGGGCAAAAGCGTGGATGAGGTGAAGGCGCAGTTCGCGGATGCGTTCGACGGCGTATCGGCGTCCGAGATATCCGAGGCGGAGCAGGCGCTGATATCCGATGGGCTGCCGGTGAGCGAGGTGCAGCAGCTGTGCGACGTGCACGCCGCGGTGCTGGGCACATTGGTTGAGGAGATACACGTACCGGCTTCAGACATACCGGGGCATCCGGTACACACCATCAAGGCGGAGAACCGGGCGCTGGAGGTGCTGATAAATGAGCGCATAAAGCCGGGCATTGCGGCGCTGCGGGCTGGGGAAGACGGAGCTGAAAAGCAGCTGGCAGCTGACGTTGAGGCGCTGAGGCAGATCGACAAGCACTATGTGAAGAAAGAGATGCTGCTCTTTCCGTATATGGAGAAGTACGGCATTACCGCGCCGCCCAAGGTGATGTGGGGCGTAGACGACGAAATACGCGCGCTGGTGAAGGAAGCGGCGCGACTGATCGCTTCGGGGGACAGTGCAGCGGCGGACAAGGCTGAGGCAGCTGTCAACAAGGTAGCGGAGATGATATTCAAGGAAGAGAACATCATGCTGCCCATGCTGTTGGAGGTGCTGACAGGCGAGGAGTGGAAGCACATTGCGGAGCAGAGCGGCGAAATCGGTTATTGCCTGATAGACGAGCCGCCAGTGTGGCAGCCCGCCGAAGCGCAGGCGCAGCCGCCGTCTGCGGCGGTGCAAGCCGGAGACATCACGCTACCGACAGGTTATCTGTCGGTGCAGGAGGTGACGGCGCTATTGGATACGCTGCCCATCGATATCACATTCGTGGGCAGGGACGACACCGTCCGGTATTTCTCGCAAGGGGCGGAGCGCGTGTTCCCGCGCACCAAGGCGATCATCGGGCGCAAGGTGACGGACTGCCATCCGCCGGCGAGCGTTCACATCGTGGAGGACATCGTCGCCGATTTGAAGAGTGGTAAGAAGGACCATGAGGATTTCTGGATCCATATGGGCGGCAAATATGTGTATATCCGCTATTACGCAGTGCGCGACGCGGCGGGCGAGTATCTGGGAGTGCTGGAAGTGACGCAGGACATCGCACCCATCCAGCAGATCACCGGCGAGAAGCGCCTGGTGACGGACTAATCAAATAAGGAGGTCAATGACAATGAACAACATACTGAAGAATATCGAAGTGGAAAAGGCGCTGGACATGGCAGCGCTGGTCAGCTATCAGCCGGGGCAGATCGTGAGCCGGACGCTGGTGCAGAACAAAGCAGTGAGTATGACGCTGTTCGCTTTCGACAGCGGTGAGGAGATCAGCTCACACGAGTCCAAGGGTGACGCGCTCGTGTATGTGCTGGACGGCAAAGCGCAGCTCACCATCGGCGGGCGGGAGCATATTGCGGCGGCGGGGCAGACGGTGGTGATGCCCGCGAACGTGCCGCATGCGGTGGCCGCACCTGAGCCGTTCAAGATGCTGCTGTTGGTGGTGTTCCCCGCGGAGTGAGGGGGAAATAAGTTTTAGGACCGTGGAGGCTCCGCCTCCGCACCACCGCTCATACCCCTTCGGGGTACGCGGACGAGTGCCTTAAAATGCCGTTGTAATGCATTTTCCTCATTGCTCCAAAGTGTATATAATTGTTTTTCAGGCGGTACGGCAGGTTATGGAGCGTTAACGTATAAGTTCCATAACCTGCTGCCGCCGTTTATAATATGGAATATTTAGCGGACTTTGGAGGCAGGGCCTCAAAGCGCAATTATAAGGATCAATAGTATTGCGTATCTGTGCGGCTCAGGCTCTCCACGGCCGATCCTTCATAGGCATAGAAGTAGACAAGTAGGCGATAATTGTATCCGCTGGTCACGTAGTAACTCTTAGATGACGATACATAGGTGCCGTTCGCTTCTTTCGTCCAGTGCTGCAAGGTGCTCCAGCCGTTGTTGTATTTTTGAAGGTACATGGATAATTTAACGCTGTCCGTACCCGCATATGCTGTGAGGCTTGCACCGCATGTAGCTAGGCCGCTGCCGTTGATAACGAGATTATAGTCGTAGGATCTGATGTATGTCATGAGTATGCTAACATCTCCATCGGCGCTGTTTGACAGATCATCGTCATCAGAAGCGAAGCCGGCGACAGGGAAAGCGCATAAGAGTAACACGGTGAGCAGTAAACATATTGTTTTCTTAATCACAACTTAAGCCACCTTTCAAATTATTTGTCACAATATAGACAAATATAAAAGGTGAAGCGTTGCAAATGTATTATTCTGTTACTTTATACTCTCTGCAATTTTTATGACTTCCGAAACATCGGCAGAAGAATCAATCAGATAAGCATATTCTTCTGTTCTGAATGAGAGGAATATCAAACCTTTTTTGATAGAGTACAGCGCTTCATATCCGTTGATGTCGACCTTTTTATTCTCAGCGTCTTCCGTATCGAACCCTATATAACTGCCCAAGCCATATTTGCCGATGATGATATAGCCGCCATCGGCATTGGTGTAAATATGCTTAGTTATATCCGCATACTCTTCTGTGGAAGACAGCTCATATCCGGCTGGTATATAGATTGGAGCATTTGCGTTTTCCTGTGTTGAAATATGGGCGGGATCCTCTTTACCGACGGATATATCCGTCGACTCATCGTTGTCTTTTATGAACAGATTAAAAACAGGCACACGAAAGGCCTCAACACTCACAACAGTGACCGTGCAGACGGCTAATACAATAACAAAAATGGCAGCGACTTTTGCAAACTTGCTGACGGCTTTTCTTGTTTTCTCCCGCCGCAACTCTTTTTTTATAAGGCGCATGATGCTCTTTTCGCTGCCGTCTGAGAGAGTATCGCCGGAACCGGAATGGCTTTCCGGTAAGCCGTCCTCAAGATATTCGTAGGCGCCTTTTCTGAACAATGCAATAAATATATCGTCGTTCAGCCGCTTGACGATTTCGTCATATCTGTTATCGTCTGACTTATTCATTGAGCCTACCTGCCTTTTCAATCTTCTCCAGTATTAACCGTTTGCCTCTGAAGCACAGAGACCTCACCGTTCCGGCAGACTTAATATCCAGCAGCTCTGCCGTTTCTTTATCGCTGAAGCCATAGTAGTATCGCAGGATCATAGGGGTCGCATAATATATGCCGATTTCATCCAGGCTTTCTTTGATATTGTTGACAAGTTCATTCTGGATGGTGAGGTCTTCTATAGTCAGATTATTCATATCCGACATACCGGCAGCATCCTCGAAGGGAAGCGTTTTATATTTGCTCTCCTTGGCAACCAGATTGCAGGCAATGCTCCTGACGATTAGTATGGTGTAGCTTCGGAGGGAATTGTATTGGACTTTTTGAATCAGGTGGATCTTCTTTATTATTCTTTCAAACGCTTCCTGCACGACGTCTTCGGCGAGATGGTTTTCACAGACGATGGATTTGGCGACTCGAAACATAACATTCCTGTAATTTTCATAAATATATAAAATAACAGGCTTGTCTGCGCTATTGTCATCCTTATCGGTTATAAAGCTCATCATGATTATGATACCTTAGCGATTAATGCCGTTTATCCATTTACAATATAGCATATAAAGAGGATTATTTATAGTTTCAGCTATTTTTTTGTAAATAAGTGCAACGTTTTCGCGTTAATCACTGTCTATATTGTCGACAGGGGTATAAAATAAAGATTTTCTAATTTAAGCAGGATGCCCAGCAGTTTTGTCTTCCAGACCCAAGCAGGGCATGTAATAAAGGATATTACATGCCCTGCCATCTCCCAATCCCACACGTATACAGGTTCATTAGAAAGCATCTCCCATATAACAGCGATTAATTAGCTTTGCTCAGTTGTTATGCAGCCGGATGCGCATAACGGTGCCGCAGCCTCTTTCGCTTTGCGCTTTTATAGTGCCGCCGTGGGAGTCTACAATGCTTTTGGCAATGGCGAGCCCGAGGCCCGTGCCGCCGGTGTTTTTGGTGCGAGAATCGTCGGCGCGATAGAAACGGTCAAAAATGAAAGGAAGCTTGTCCGCACCGATACCGGGGCCTTCGTCTGCCACGGTGAGCAGCACGAAGTCCTTAAGGGCTTCGGCAGACAGCGTAACGGCGGCCGGTGGCTGGCTGTATTTGACGCTGTTGTCCAGTATGCGCAGCACCTGCTGCAGTGCGGCCCTGTCTGCAAAAATATTGTCCGCGGTGCAGCGGATGCTGATGCGCGCTTTCGGGTGAAGCAGCAGCAGCTCGTCCGCCGCTTCCTGCAGAAACGCCCGGGCCGGTATGATTTCCTTGTGCAGGCGGGTAGCAGCTTCGTCGTCGTTGCGTGCGAGTATCAGCAGCCGGTCAATCAATTGCGTCATGCCGCGTATCTCGGACTGCATCGTTTTGAGGGACTGCCCGGCCACGGCAGGGTCGTCCTTGCCCCAGCGCAACAGCATGGAGGTGTGGCCCTGCATCACGGCGAGCGGTGTGCGCAGCTCGTGGGAGGCGTCCGAGACGAACTGCTTCTGACGCGCGAAGGCTTGCTCCAGCCGCCCGATCATGCGATTAAACGACTGCGCCAGCTCCTCCAGCTCGTCCGATGAGCGGGTTTCAGGCAGCCGCTCGTTTAAGCGGCTGGCGCTGATGGCTTGTATACGCGAGGACATGCGGCTGATAGGGCGGAGCACGCGCCGGCTTACCAGGCGTCCGGCAGCGGCGCTTATCACGAGGCCGACAGCCAGCGTAATACCCACCAGCAGCGGTATTCTTTCCACGACCTCCATCTCTTCGGATACATCCTTAAACGTATGCACATACAGCGGCATACCTGCTGCGTGACCCACCGCGAGGATGAGATGGTATACTCGTAGTCTTCCTTTAACTCGCCTAAAGGGTCTTCCCCGTTAAAACGGATAGCGGCGGACATGCCGTCCAGAGAGGTAAGCGGCGGCATGCCTTTGACTGTGGTGTACAGGCACGCACTGTCCTGATTGTATACCGCAAACTGCACCGCTTTTTTAAGGTGAATGGAATCGAAAACATTGGGGGAAAGGGTTCCCGCTTTGGACAGCCGGGTCTCGATATCGTCCAGCGATTCGCTGAGGTGCAGCTTGCGCGTGTGTGTAATCTCACTGAACAGCGCCAACACAAAGCCGGTGGTGAACACAGCCAGCAGCACAAACAGCATGACTGCATTGGTGAGCGTCATACGCCAGACGAGGGGCATTCTTTTTTTGGCCTCTGCCGTTTTGTTCATAGCGATTCGTCCCTTAACATGTAGCCCACGCCGCGGACGGTGGTGATGTAATTTGTTGAGAAGGGTTCGTCCAGCTTGTTGCGCAGGTACCGGATGTAGACATCCACCACCTTAGTGTCTCCATAGAAGTCGTAGCCCCAGACGCCGTTTAGTATCTGCTCGCGTGTGAGCGCGTGGTTGACGTTTTGCATCAGGTACATCAGCAGGTCGAACTCGCGCGCCGTCAGCTCGACGGCGGTTCCGCCTGCTGTAACATGGCGGGCGGCCACGTTCAGTGAAATGTCGCGGAAGGAAAGCACATCGCCCTGTAAGCGCTTTTGCTTGCGAAGAGCACAGCGGACGCGTGCCAGCAGCTCCTCGATCTCAAAAGGTTTGGCGAGGTAGTCGTCCGCGCCGCCGTCCAGACCGATTACCTTGTCGGTGGTGTCGCCGCGCGCTGACAATATGATGATGGGGACGTCCGAAACGGAACGGATGCGCCGCAGCACCGACAAGCCGCTCATACCGGGAAGCATAATGTCCAGCAGCACCAGATCTGCGCCGTTTTGCTCAAAAAGCTCAAGGCCAATTCTGCCGTCCGTCGCGGAGGATACCGAAAAACCCTCATGCACTAGCTCCGGTTCAAGGAAGGATATGATGCTGGGTTCGTCTTCAATGATGATTAATTTCTGCACTTTGGTTTACCGCCGTCTGCCGCTGTATTTTCTATATTGAATACTAAAGTATTTACCGCTTAATGTACAGTATACTAAAGGTAAGAATTTGGTTAGAAAATGGCACAGAGCGTGATTTTCTAACCAAATTATAATCCCGCGCTTTCATGATTCTCACTTGAATGAGAGATACTTAACACTGTGAACGGGTGGTGAGTCTCATGAAAAAGGCGGATAACGATGGACATCAATGACAGGACAAGCTCACAGGCCGGCCAATCGGCTGCGGTGAGAAGACTGCCCACAGGCTGCGGACGCAGGCCGGACAACGGTTCAAGTAAAAGGGCGGCGTCGCTGGTGAAGATTATTGTGGCGGACGTGCTGACCGCGGCGCTGCTGCTGAATATATTCGCTCTTTACTATTTCCTGCTGCCGCGCGATATGGGGCATGATGCGAAGCCGCTGGCCGGATTGCAAAACAGCGGTGCGGATACGGGTGTTGGCATGTTCAGTGGTGCGGACACGCTGACGGACACACACGCATCACAAAGCTGGACGGAAAAGTTTGCGGGCAAATTTACGGACGGTGCCGTGGAACAGACGAAAAGCAGTTACAGAAGTGCGAATATCAGCGTGGCTGTTGAAAAAATGCACAAGGACGGTGTGACGTATTACGTGGCGGATATATATCTCGCTGATCTGAAACATTTCAAGACGGCGTTTGCCCACGGCCGTTTCGGCAGCGGCATTCATGACGCCACGGACGTGATCGCACAGGAGAATAGCGCGGTGATCGCCATCAACGGGGATTACAGCGGCAACAATGCTGGGCCGGTGGTGCGCAACGGCGTGCTGTACCGCGACGAGGTGTTCAAAGACGCGCTGGTGATGTATAACGACGGCAGCATGGAGGCATTTACGGCAGAGGAATTTGATATGGACAGCCTGACGGATCAAAAAGTATGGCAGGTCTGGACCTTTGGGCCGATGCTGCTGGATAACGGTCAGCCGATGGAGACGTTCAACAGCACGCTAAATCCCAAAAACCCGCGCACAGCCATCGGATATTATGAGCCGGGGCACTACTGCTTTGTGGTGGCGGACGGGCGGCAGCCGGGATATTCGGACGGGCTTACGCTCATGGAGATGTCGCAGATGTTCTATGATATGGGCTGCAAGGCGGCGTTCAACCTGGACGGAGGACAGTCTTCCGAGATGTCTTTCATGGGAGAGCTTGTCAATCAGCCGTATAAAGGCGGACGGGGAACCAGCGATATCGTGTATATTTCCGATCACTGACAGGGATGCTTGCCCCAACATCACGGTCAGTTTCAATCATTATTAAAGTATATTGTTAAACTTAATAATAGGGCTTTACAAGTCAGAGGAAATTTAGCATTATATAAGGACGAGCGTTTTTTGAAATGCCGGTGACAGCGGCACAAAAACCAATCACTTTGACGGGACGGCTGCTATTCATGAAAGTTAAAAACTACTTCGATACAGACGACAGGCCGGGCAGAAGGCCATTAACCGGGACAAGCAATAAGACCGGCGCGAAAAAAAGCGCTGACAAAGGAATATCGGTCAAAGAGGCCAGAGCAGGCATTCAGACTGAAAGTATAAAAATCAGCGTTGCGGCGCGGCCCGTCGCTGAAAAAGCCATGGCAAAAAAGAGTGCGCAGAAGGCGGCTTATCAGCCCAAGAGTCCGGTGCCCGAAAAACAGATAGCGGCAGAAGCTACGGCTGTGGATGTTTGTATAAGCACCGTGCCGGTCGGGCGGGAAAATTCAGTACCGCGCAGTGAGGCTGTGAGGCAGCCGGCTTTGCAGTCGAATGTCGTGAGCATGGAGGACAGGCTGTCCCGAAAGCGGACGGCGGATGCGAAAGCGAAAGCGGCAGCAGCTGCGAAGTCGCAAAGCACCACAATACCGGCAGCTGAAGAGGTGCATCACGCGGAAACAGCGGCGTCAAAGAGCGCGGATACAGCAACAGAGGCGGACAGCGTCTCCGCCGCGAAACCGGTGCGGTCGTCCGCGGGATTGAGCGCGGCCACGTCTGCGGCAGCAGCAGAGGTACCGGCTGAGATCGTTGATACGGCAGTATCCGTGCGGCTATCGCCCGCGGGGCTGAGCGCGGCGGCCTTCATACCCAAGAATTCTGTACAGGATGCGATGCGCACGGATGTACGGATAGTGGCAGGAGCGAATGAGGGCAATTCCAGACAAGCAGACGGATCGGACGGCGCAGACAACGACGGCGAGGACGATTGGGATATGGCTGTGGAGGCCAAGGGCAAGCGCAAAAAAGCTGAGAAGGAAAAGGGGAACAGGGGCGGCGGCCCAACCGGCGGGGATAACGGCGGCAGAAGAAAGCTGCCTGTCGTGTGGGTGGTCGTGATCGACGTTGTGGTGGCGGCGCTGCTGCTGCTGGCGTTTTCGATGTATTACATCATCATACCGCGGGACATGAGCGGCAATGAGAAGGAGCTGCCGCGCCCGACACAGACCGAAGCTGTTGCGGCCACGCCCGAGTCGACGGAAACCCAGCCGGCAGAAACGGTGGCGACCGAGGAGCCGGAACCGACCCCGACGCCAGATGGCACCGCATGGGGCATGAACTTTCCTGGCGTGTTCACGGGCGGAGAGGTGCTGCAAGATGAAACGTCGTACAAGAGCGGCAACATCAGCGTATCCATCGAGAAGAAAACGTTCAATGAGGTCAACTACTACGTAGCGGACATATACATCAAGGATTATCAGTATTTCCGCACCGCTTTTGGCCGGGAGAACACATTCGGTTATATCGACAGGACAAAAGATATTTTAGAGTATGCGGGCGGCGTTATCGGCATCAACGGTGATTTCTGTACCAAGAACGAGGGCGTGGTGGTGCGCAACGGTGTGCTGCAGCGCGACAAGATGCATGATTCGGACCTGCTGGTATTAAACTATGACGGAACGATGCAGTCATATTCGCCGGAAGAGTTTGACGTGGAAAAGATCAAATCGGAAGGCGTGTGGCAGGTGTGGACTTTCGGACCCATGCTCTTAAAGGACGGCCAGCCGATGACGGAGTTCAACACCACCAGCCGCATAGCGGCGAAAAACCCGCGTTCGGCGGTGGGTTATTATGAGCCGGGGCACTACTGCTTTGTGGTATCGGACGGACGCTCACCCCAGCCCACCGATGGATTCACGATGGCGGAGCTATCCCAGATCCTTTTCGATATGGGCTGCAAGGCCGCATACAACATGGACGGTGGAAAAACCGCTGAGATGGTATTCCTCGGTAATACAGTGAACGAGCCGTATGAGGGCGGACGCGCCACCAGCGATATACTCTATATCGCGGATGACAAAGGAGGCTACTGATGTTTAGAAAGCTGATACCGCACATCTGCATTATCATATCGCTGATGATGCTCACGTTCTTCGTGGTGGATATATATAACCCCGGCATGAACTTTTTGGGCAACGACATATTCAAGACGCTGCTGGTGGTATTCTGCGTAGCATCCATCGTATCGGCTGCCTTCCTGATCCGGTTCAACCGAAGGACGTAAGATCAGATCACACGAAGCCGGCGCTTTTTTATGAGAGCCGGTCTTTTTTGTATACGTCATTATCCATTATTATTTTACCAAAGCTCGGAATACTAAAATTATTACATCGACAGCTTGAAAAGGAATGGTATGAGAAAGATACTGCTGATCGGCACGGGTGGGACGATAGCGTCCAGACAGACTCAAGGAGGGCTCGCGCCGCAGATATCCGCGGCACAGATGCTGGATTATGTGCCTGAAATAAAGGATATATGCCAGGCAGAGGCGCTTCAGTTATTTAATCTGGACAGCACGCATATACACCATGCTCACTGGTGCGAGTTGGCGGCCTGCATACAGCAGCACTACGATACGTACGACGGCTTCGTGATCACGCATGGGACGGACACGATGGCCTACACGGCGGCGGCACTGTCGTACCTCGTGCAGGATAGTCCCAAGCCGGTGGTGCTGACAGGCGCGCAGAAGCCGATCGGTATGCGTGAGACGGATGCGGCCACCAACCTTGGCGATGCCTTTCTCTATGCGGCCAGCGACGAGGCGTGCGGTGTGCATCTGGTGTTCGACGGGCGGGTGATACTGGGTACAAGAGCAAGAAAAACGCGGTCTAAGAGCTACAACTCGTTTTCCAGCATCGATTACCCCGAGGTGGCGCGTATCCTGAACAAGCGCATCATCTATTTTATTAGTGAAAAGACAGCGGGAATGTCGCCGAAGTTCTCCCGGTGGATGGAGCCGGGCGTGTTTGTGCTGAAGCTGATACCCGGCATGCGGGCGGATATCATCTCATCTTTGAAGCGGGACTACCGTGCGCTGGTGATCGAATCGTTTGGCGTGGGCGGGATACCCGGCGGCGACGGAAACGGGTTTGCGGAGGCGATGGAGGACTGGGCAGCATCGGGGAGAGTGCTGGTGATGTCCACGCAGGTGCCGCATGAGGGCGTGGACCTTGATCTTTATGAGGTGGGCTTTGGACTGAAGCAGAAGCTGAATATACTGGAGGCCCGAGACATGACGCTGGAAGCCGTGGTGACGAAATTGATGTGGATATTGGGGCAGACGCAGGACAAAAAAGAAATTATGCAGCTGTTTTATACGCCCGTTCAGAAGGATATACTGCTGCTGCCGAATTCCAAGGTGGACGGGAGAACGAAAAAGCCGGATTAGTGCCGGCCCGAAGCAGCTGCAGACAGCGCCTTTATTACAGGTATGCGCTGGGCTGTGTGATATCGATACCGCGCGAGCCGAAGTCCTTGACCATCATCCTGTTGATCATTTTGGACATCATGCGGTACTTGAAGGGCGACCATTTGAGCTGCGCAGCCTCGTATACCGCTGGCGGCGATGCTTCGCCTTTTTCCATATGGCCGAAAAACACGTCGAGCTGGCGCATGACGGCTTTGGCATTGAGCAGCTTGGTCAGCGGCTGGCCGTTCAGCATCGCGCCCATGCCCATCACAAACCCGCCTTTATAGGCAAGGCCGCACTGAGACGCGAATATCCGCAGCATGGAAAGACCGGAGGCATGGGTGTGCGCGGTGGGCATTCCGCCCTGTATGATGCCGTAGACAGCCTGCCCGTGCAGCAGCTCCGGGCGTGCGGCCAGCTGCAGGAGCAGCCATGTGGTGTCAGCAGGAAAGGTGTTGATATAGCACGGACCGCACAGCACCAGCGTATCCGCTTCAGCCACAGCGTCGAAAAGCGCGGCAGGGTTGTTGAGGCTGGGATACAGATGCGTCAGCGTGACGGCGTGTCCGCAGGATTCGAGGTGATTCTTGCAGGCATTCAGCAGCGTCATGCTGGTGCCTTCTTTGCGGGGGCTCAAGTTGACGAGAGCGAAGCGTTTCATGCGTGAAGAACCTCCGTGAGAATATCATTTTTCATTTCCGGATACAGAGCAGTCCCGGTGACATATGCTATACCCGCGCCCTGCGTGATGGTGAGCAGCTCGCGGAACAGCTGTTTGAACCCATCGGTCTCTGCAGCGTCATCCCGTTCGCTGACACCGACGGCAAAGCACTTGAACGTACGGCCCTGCATGCCGCCTTTGGCGAGTTCGCCGTTGACAACATAGTAACGGCGGTCCATTAAAAGCCCGAACTTATCGAGTACGCGCTTCAGTTTGAACGAATAGCTGCCGAAAACGACGGGCGTGACCAGGATGAGCACGTCCGAACGCACTACCTTGGGGTATATCCAATCGCCGTCGTCCCGCACGACGCAGCGACCGTAGGTTTTGTTTGAACAGCCGCCGCAGTTGACGCAGGGCTTGACATCGGCGTTTTCCAGGGAGACATAGTCCGCCTCGGCGCCCTGCGTTACAAGCGCCTGATAAAGCTCATATCCGATTTGGCCGTTTCCTTCATCTGCGAGGATTGTGATCATAACCCCACCTGATTCTACCTTTCCGTGCAGCCGGCTCTGAGAGCCTTGCTGACCGCGCTTTTGATGGCCTCGCTGGACAGCGTTGCGCCACTGACGGCGTCCACATCGTAAGTGTTGGCCGCTGTCATGTCCTGTGTGATGACCTCCGCTGGAGCGCCTTTGCCGCTATTGTGTTCGAGAATATCAATATGGCTGATGGCGTGGTCTTCCACGGTGACGGAGACTTTGACGCTGACAACGCCGGCGTCTGCCGCGCCCTCGTAGGTGCCGTCAGCCGCGCGGGACATGTCGACATCCTCATATTCCAGAGCGGCCAGTGCATTTTTCGCCGAAGCGGATATCAACCCAAAGCCCACAATACCGATGAGCAGTATGATGCCGACGATAATACCGGTGATAATGAGTGCTTTTTTCATTGAGCGGCCAGCTTCACGGCGAATTCCGCTGCGCTTTGCAGCTCCGACTTGTTGGGATGGCCGGCGCGCACCAACAGAAAGCTCCCGTAGCAAACATACTCGTCAACGACGGGGATACCGTTGCTTTCAAGGCGGCTGCGGACACTCTTCTGGCCTTGCTTGCCGGATGCACAGGAGGTGATGAGCGCTGCGCTTTTCACCTGCTGTGCGGAGAGACCCGATACGTACTCCAGCAGATCAGGCAGGCTTTCGCCGCCGTAAAGACCGCCCGCGATGAAGAGCAGCTCCGTTTCAGCCAGTGACGGCTTACTCAGCACGCTCTGCGCCGTGACGCCTAGTGCGGCGGCTGCAGCTTCAGCAAGTTTTTTCGAGTGTTTTGTTTTGGTGGCGTAGATAATGCTTATTTTTTTCATGTATTCAAAACTCCTTTTATTATAATCTCGGACTGAACCTGAAACATCTCATCTGCCTGCTGAGTTGTCAGCCCTTCCGTGTGCGATATCATCAGGTTGAAGCCCAAAAATGAACTCCAGATGGAGAAAGAGGCATGCTGGGGATCCATCGTTTTGATGCGCCCCGTGCGCATCTCCTTTTCCAGGTTTGCTGCGATGTGATCGATCCATGGGGAACGGCCGGGCTTCCGCCGGCTGTATTTATGCAGCACGATCAGGTTGTATTTTTCCGGCTCCTCGAGTGCGAGCTGCGTGGCGCGGCGGAACACAGTCAGCATGTTGGCGATGACATCTGCCGAGTCGTCTACCAGCTGAGAGATGACACTGTGGAACTTTTCGGTTTCCGATGCTTCGATGGCGTCGATGATCTCCTGCTTATCTTTAAAGTGGTGATAGACAACGCCGGTAGAATATTTCATGCGGCCGATAATCTTGCGGATAGAGATGGCTTCGAAGCCTTCCTTTAAACCGATTTGAAGGGCGGTGTTCAGTATCGCCTGGCGGACGCTGTCACTGCGCATTTTCTGATCTTCTCTTGCCATGGAACCTCCTCCGATCTACGACCATAACAATGTTCTAAAAAATAACATTGATAAAATAAATAACAGTGTTATTATTACGCAGATCTGCAGAATGGTCAAGAGGGCAGGTTTACTATAAAAAACGGGTTAGAGTGGAGAGATTATACAGTAATAATATACTTTAACTGAATTTAATAACGATGATGCAAATAATAACGTTTCCATATATGAATCGAGAGATGATATATAATAATATATACAGAGGATAGAAATTAAATATTAAAATGTATAAAATGGGAATGTTATGATGGATGGAGGCTTGATATGAAGGTTTAATAAAATTCACAATTGGCAAAATGTATAAAAACGTTATACCAAATTATGTTATATGAGATAACGTTTTTATATTTGAATGATGCTAAAAAAATTGATATATAGAAACGTTTATCTATAAATAGTAAAAATCGGTTAGTTTAATACAAGTGATCGAATTAACAGAGCAAATACTTTAAGCCATATTTCATCAAATATGCTTAAGTTTTGAGCAATAATGCTGTTAATCAACATGATGTAAAAACGTTTCTGCATATCTGGTAAATAACAAAATACCATATACTTGACATTAATTATACAAAAGAACATAATGGCATTAATATGTAAAAGCAGGATTGTGCTATGAAGATTGCAGTCTCAATCAAGGACGTTGCTGATACGCTGGGCGTCTCAGTATCGACGGTATCCCGTGTGATAAACGGTCAGGATCGAGTAAGCAGTGAAATGCGTAAAAAGGTTACAGAAGCCGTTCAAGAGCTCAATTATGTTCCCGGGTACGCAGCCGTCTCTATCATTAAGAAACAGACGCGGCTTGTCGCTGTGCTTGTACCTGACTTACGATCACCGTTTTATGCCAGCATGGTTCAGGGCATTGAGGAGACGTTCAGGAAAACCGATTATTATACGCTGGTTGTGGCAACAGGCAGCAGCAAAAATGCGGAGACTGACTTCCTCAACAGTATGATAGGGCAGTCCGTGGATGGTGCAGTAATCGTCCCGTCAACATCCAACCTTTCTCATTTATCAGACTATACGAAGCCTTTTGTGTTACTGGACCGTATCACCGGCGATTATGATTTTAACTGTGTGACGGCCGACAATTTCCGCGGAGCCTATTTAGTCGCTGAGCACCTGATAACGATGGGGCACAAAAAGATTGCCATCATATCAGGTGACAAAACGGTCGATACCGGTCATGAGCGCCATTGGGGCTTTGAACAGGCGATGAGGGACAACGGTGTGCGCATTAGGCCGGAATATGATTGCGTTGGCGGTCGGACGGAAAAGGATGGATATGAGAACGCATTTAAGCTGTTTCATATGGACGACACGCCGACGGCGATATTTGCAGCAGGGCGCGAGTTATGCCGCGGGGTTATTATGGCTCTGCACGATCTGAGGCTGAAGGTGGGTAAAGATATTTCTCTGGTCGGATTTGGGGACAGCGATATGGCAAGACTGTCAGCTCCTCCTGTCAGTGTCGTCAGCAGTCCCGATGATGAAATGGGACGTATTGGGGCACAAATATTGCTGGACAAAATCACAACCGGAGCGGAGCAGGTCTCCTGCCAGCGTGTCAGCCTGCCGGTGAAGCTGATCGTGCGTGGCTCGGTCAGAGAGGTAGGATAAACACTTATGCAAGAGAAATATGATACTTTTTAATATCTGTCAATGGAAAGCCTAGTTTTTATCTATGATATGTATGCGCCCGTAAATGGGTGGAAAGATCCGGCATAGCCCATGACAACAACTAATCAACGCTGGATTAAGCTGTGCACCGCGGTGCTGATTTCCTGATAGCTGGTACAGCGGCATATGTTGGACTGGAGCCACGACTCGATGGTGTAATCGTCAGGGTTGGGGTGGTGTGTCAGCAGCGCATGGCACGCGACGATAAATCCGGGTGTGCAGAAGCCGCATTGAAACGCGTTGAAACGGACGAACGCCTGCTGCACCGGCGTTCCGCTTAACCCTTCGATCGTGGTGATCTCATGACCAACGCCCTCCACGGCCAGCATCAGGCAGGACTTGACAGGCCAGCCGTCGACCAGCACCGTGCAGGCCCCGCAGTCCCCGTTCTCGCAGCCGATCTTGGTGCCGTTAAGGCCCAGCTGACAGCGCAGCACTTCCAGAAGTATATCCGCCGGGCGCACGGCGACATCGTGCATATGGCCGTTTATATTCAGAGTGATGATAGTTTTGCCGGATATATTAAGCATCACATCTACCCTCTTTTTGTCTAAACTCCATGATGATCTTCTCCGCTGTTTTTTCGAATATGAACCGGCGGTATTCAGGGCAGCCCTCGAGGTCGTCCAGTACAGGCTCAGGCAGGTTTGCCATATGCTCCCGGATGATGTCTGAGGACGGCTGGTTGCCTGATAACGGGATGTCGCTGAACCGGAATGGGAAGGAACACAGTGCGCTGGCGGCCAGTCGAAGCGTGCCGTTCAGATTCAGCGCGGCCACCGAAACGAGCGGATAGCCGATCTTCTCGGCCTTGGTCTTTTTGATGTGTGCGAACGGATAAGCGGCGTATCGCTTTGACAGGCTGACGCTGAGTATCAGATCTCCCGGGGTAAGCTTTTTTCCCATACATAAGACATCGCAGACGGGCAGATCCCGGGTGCCTTGGACGTTTGCGACATGGAGAGTGGCGTCCGCCAACAGCAGCGGCAGCAGCGATTCATGGTAGTGGATGGTGCCCGCGAGATTACCGCCCAGCGTCAGCTTGCACTGGATGGTGTGATCCGCAATGCGTCCGGCAGCGAGGCTAAGCAGCGGATACAGGCCGCATTCGTGCACTGTGGTGAGCGTGAGAGCCGCGCCTAAAATGAGACACTGGCCGTCCGTCCCCGACGCGCGGCACTCGGGTATTCTTTTAATGTCGATGATTGCACCGGGCGTGATGCTGCCGGCGCGCGCCATGCTGATGATCTCGGTCCCGCCGCCGTAGTAGAGCGGGTTCTTACCCGCCGCCTGGAGCACACTGAATGTATCCGCCGCTTCCTGCCAGGTATCCGGCAAATAGTAATCAAAGTCGTAAGCGATCATGGCATACCTCCCGAGGGCAGGCTTGTGACGGCCAACCACAGGCTTTCGCTGGTGACGGGCAGTGCGTCAAGCTGGACGCCCGCAGCGGCGCTGAGCGCGTTGGCCAGCGCCGCGGGCATGCCGAGTATGCCGTGCTCGCCGATACCGCGCGCGCCATAGGGGCCGCTGATGTTGGGGGTTTCGATGAACTCGGCAATGTATTCCGGATTTTCGGCGTAATGGATCACCTTATACGTCCGAAAGCTGGTGTTTTTGAGTTCGCCGCCGGGCGTGTATTGATAACTCTCCCGGGTGGCCATGCTGAGTCCGGTGTTCATGGCTCCCAGCACTTGTCCCAGTGCGCACTCGGGGCAGATAACATGCCCGGCGTCCAGCACCGTAAACGCCCGCACCAGGCGGTAAGTATGCTCGGTGCTGTCGTATTCGATTTCCACCGCCTGCGCGCCCACCGTCCAGTAGGGCCCCGGCTGTCCCTTACCCGTCTCTCTGTCCAGCGGTGACAGGTGTTTCATGACGAAATGGCCTCGCCCGATGACCGGCCCGCCCGCCGCATTGCCGTTTGCATCCTTGATGCCCGATACGAGGTCCTTGAATTCCAGATACTTGGTGGAATCCTCCTTCAACGTTGCGCGCTCCTGCCCGATTTCCACGTCGCTCGGACTGCACCTCAGCGCCAGTGCAGCATTCGCTTTCAGCTGGCTGATGGCGTCGTCCGCCGCGGCGAGTACCGCGTTGCCAGCCATGTAGGTGGACATGCTGGCCACCGTTTTCCAGTGAACGGGATGGTCGTGCGTATTGACCTGCGTATTCATTGCAACCTTAAGGGGATCCATTTTGAGCCGCTGCGCGAGAATCAGCGGCAGCGCTGTTGTCATACCCGGCCCGCATTCGATAACGCTGCAGTTCAGGTTGACGCTGCCGTCCGAGCAGAACGTGACCACCGCGGACGAGGATGCGTTGGTGGGGGAGGTCGACGTTTTGGTGAAGCACGCCATGCCTTTTGCGCGCAAAATATGGTCGTTGACCTTGGTGCATACACCCTTGTCCCATTCGACGATACATTTCAGCCTGTCGATACAAGCTTGGAGATTACCTGTATTGCTGAGAGTGAGCGGAACCTGAGTGGGCGTATCGTTGCCCTCCTGCGCGCCGTTGAGCAGCCGGAGCTGCGCCGGGTCGATGCCCATTTGGAGTGCGAGCTTATCCATTGTGCGCTCGATCGCAAACGTGGAGACGCCGTGGCCGAAGCCGCGGAAGGAGGTGGCGTAGACGTGGTTGGTGTAAACGCAGACGGAGTCGCACTGTATGTGGGATACGTAATAAGCGCCGCTGCAACCAGCCGCCATAGCCTTCGTCATCACAGGCGCGGTATCGGCATAGGCGCCTGCGTCCGCGAAGAAATCGGCTTGAAGAGCCTGCAGGCGGCCCGTGCGGTCTGCCCCCAGCTTCATATGCACCTTCGCACCGAGTTTGCAGGCACTGGTATAAAAGCTCTCCTCCCGTGTCAGGCTGACGCGCACCTCCTGTCCGCCCACGGCACGGGACGCAATGTAAGCCATAAGCTCAGGGTGTGCGTTTACCTTGCCGCCGTAACCGCCGCCCACGAAGTGCGTTTCAATGACGATATCAGTTTCGGGAATGCTGAAGTATTGGGCAAGGAGCGCCCGCGAAGCATGCGGAGCCTGGCTGGCTGTTTGGATATGGATTGGGCCGCCGGGGAGAATTTTGCACCGGGCATTGCGCGTTTCTATGAATGCGTGGGCTGCCTGCGGTATCGTGTACTCCGCTTCCACCACAAATGCGCTGTTTGCCCAACCCTTAAGTATATCTCCCTTTCTTATTCTAGTGCGGTTCGAAATGTTGGTGTTCTCCTCCGGATAGACCTCGGGCACGGTATGGACATACTGCATGACATTCGGATGGATGAGCGGTGCCAGCGGCTTTAAGGCATCATCGACAGTGCTGACCACCGGCAACGGGCGGTAGTCTACCTTTATGAGACGTACCGCCTGCAACGCCTGCCATTCCTCGCTGGCGACGACGATAGCGACCGGCTCACCGAAGTATCGCGTTTTGCCCGCCGCCAGCACCGGCATATCACGCAGTATGGATCCCGTGAGCACAGCGCTGTCTTGCCCGGTGATTACTGCACGGACGCCGGGGACGCTGTAAGCGCCGGACACATCGACGGAAAGTATATCGGCGTGAGCGAAGGCGCTGGTGAGCAGCCGCGCATGAAGGCAGGGTCGGGCAGAAGTGTCATCATTGAATTGTGCTTTTCCTTCCACTTTGAGCCAGGCATCTTTACGCATCATCATACCACCATTCTACTTTTGAGTATTTGCATGATTGAGCTTTTTATTACCGTATTATGCTTCCCTTATTATCATGCAGGGCGAATAAATAAGCGCTGCAGAATAGAGAATAGAAACGATACAAGAAAAGGAAGTGGTAAAATGGGTATTTTGTCGTGGATACTGCTGGGCGCGCTCGCCGGCTGGGTGGCAAGCATCATTATGAAGAAGAATCGGTCCATGGGAGCCATGGCCAATATCGTGGTCGGAATTATCGGTGCGTTCATTGGCGGTTTTGTGATGAATCTGATTGGCGCGAAAGCAGACGTAACAGGGTTCAACCTGGAGAGCTTTATAGTTGCGCTGATCGGTTCAATTATTTTGCTTGCAATCATCAATCTGATCAGAAAAGGGACTGGGCGGGCCGAAAAATGACATTTGGAGACTGAGCGTTGGAGAACATTTTAAGCACTGAATATATCGTGCTAATTGTCACCGGCATCGTGACCGGAACGCTGGCGCGAGTCATCACGCTCGTTGTGGATTACCGTCAAAACCCGACGTACCCGGGCGGGCAATTTATCAACCTTGTGACCGGGTTCATCGCGTCGGCACTGGGCGCTGTGGCTATACCTGCCATCATCGAGAAGGATTTTACGGCGATTACTTTTCTGGCGCTTGCGGTTTCCCACTTTCGCGATATCCGCAAGATAGAACAGGAAAGCCTTGGCAAGCTGGAAAGCTCAGAGTATGTGAAAAGGGGACATGCGTATATCGACGGTATCGCCAAAACGTATGAGTCGCGGAACTATATATCGCTGCTGACGTCGCTGGTGACCGTTTTGGTGATGAAAATTGCTGGTGTGGAGAATATTTGGCTGAGTGCATGCCTGGGGCTGGCGGCGGGACTTATCTGCGTTTATCTGCTGAAATGGACCACCAAGGGGAAGACTGTGGGCGACATCTGTACGGTGAAGCCGGGCGAGATTAAGATGGATGGGTCGGAGCTGTATGTGGACGGGATGTTCGTAACCAACGCACTGGGCATGGACAGGAGCCGCGAGGTCGTCCAGCGTGAGGGGCTCGCCGTTGTGATAGAGCCCAAAAAGCCCACCTTTCGGATAACGCTGGAGAACTATGGCCAGCGGCAGGCCATGCTGTTTGAGGCGGTGCGGGCGCTGGGCGTCAAGCGGTACAAGTTTACCAGAAGGAGCTTTGCGCAGGGCAAGGTGGTGATCTGCTTCGTGCCGATTGTGAGGAACATAGACGTATTTCTCGACGCGATTAAGAACACGCCGATATTGGAGAGCAGCCGCAAGATACACCGGATCATGACCCCAAAGGGGGATATCGAATCATGAAGGAAAAACCAGAGATCATTGTTTACGTCACGGATAAGAAGGAGCGGGTTATTACCGGCAACCCTTTGAGTTTATGGATAACTGACGAGGATGAAAGAAAGCAGATCATCTCGGATATTGCCCGGGGCCTGCGGGCCAACGTGATACAGCTTAAAAACGGCGATTATATCATCGTAACGGATTGATTGATTACAAATATAATGATGCCTGCCCTTGGGTACCACCATTGGGGAAACGGAAACTGGATCTTCGATTACCGGCAGTTTAGCCCTAAAACCTGATTCATCAGTCCCTCGCTGATGACCTCGGCGGGTGGCTCCTGAGAGATCAGGCAATTATCAGGTCATCAACAAAAAATACTAGGGCAACACCGCACAGAAGCCAAGAGTGTGGAAATGTGGTAAAATAGGGGCATGGATAAACAAATGACACTGTCCGCGATCAGCGACGAGCTGGCGCAGGTCAGAACTAAGAAAAAAGAATT